>JBLHNZ010000201.1:0-7066 GCA_047623245.1 Oceanicoccus sp.
GCCGACGATCCAGCCAATGCGCTCATCAACGGAAATCTTGAATTACACGGCGATAGCAACGCTCTAATGACATTACAAGCGATTGCCAAAAACCTGGAAATAGACTGGGAATTACCTCTCTCGAGATTATTTGGCAACGTTATCGGGCATCAATTGGGCCGTGGCCTCCGGCAAAGCTTCCGCTTTGGCAGCCAAGCGATTAAGGGAATAAAACGTCAATTAGACGATTTTCTAGTAGAGGAAAGCGACCTGATCGCACCCAATTGGCAAATCGAAAAATTTTTTAGAGATATAGACCAGCTAACATTACGCACCGAAAGAGTTGAAGCCAAGCTGAAAAAGTATCGCCTAAGCCAATCCAGCTTGCTGCAGGATTAAGTCGCACGCTCAATGAAAATAAGTAAGGATCTCAGTGTCAACAATTAGACGGCTCGGTAAAATTGGGAAAGTCGCTGCGCACTATCGACTCGATACACTATTAGACCCCGAGCGAATGCCTAAGGTAATCGGGGTTTTGCTGGCAATCGGCCCCTGGCATCTTTTCAAACAACCAAAGCTGACTCGCGGAGAACGATTGCGCCTTTCCCTGGAAGCGCTTGGCCCAATATTTATAAAATTTGGGCAAATGCTCTCAACTCGACGAGATTTATTGCCTGATGACATCGCCGA
Source organism: Oceanicoccus sp. (assembly GCA_047623245.1). GTDB lineage: Bacteria > Pseudomonadota > Gammaproteobacteria > Pseudomonadales > Dasaniaceae > Oceanicoccus. Next base: position 670 of record JBLHNZ010000201.1, read on the forward strand.
TGAACTGGCCAAACTGCAAGATCAGGTTGCGCCTTTTTCGCAAAAACAGTCAATCGACATAATTGAACAGTCTTTAGGCCAGTCGGTAGAAGACGTTTTCTTAAGTTTTACCCCACAACCCATGGCTTCTGCTTCTGTTGCACAAGTACACGCAGCGACTCTTCATAGTGGCGAAGACGTTGTTATTAAGGTCCTGAGGCCAGGTATCGAAAAAACCATCCGCCAGGATATCAGGCTATTGTTTATTTTGGCGAGACTGATTGAAAAGTATCTTCCGGATGGTCGTCGCTTGCGCCCAGTAGAAGTGGTTGAAGATTATCAACACACTATCATCGACGAATTGGACTTGATGCGAGAGGGAGCAAACACCTCCCAGTTGAGACGCAATTTCGAACATTCAGATTTACTGTATGTGCCCGAAGTCTTTTGGGATTACACGCGCCGCAATGTATTAACGGTAGAGCGCATACACGGCATTCCAGTAACCGATATACCTGCACTTGAGCAGCAACATACAAATATGAAAATGCTTGCCGAGCGCGGCGTTGAGATATTTTTCACTCAAGTCTTTCGCGACAGTTTCTTTCACGCAGACATGCATCCTGGAAACGTATTTGTGTCGAGAGAACACCCCGATCAACCTCAGTACATTGCTATCGACTGTGCAATCATCGGCACGCTAAGCGAATCCGACCAATACTATCTAGCTCGCAACCTTTTGGCTATATTCCAGCGGGACTATCGCTTAGTTGCGGAACTTCATATTGAATGTGGCTGGATTCCGAGCAATACCCGCGCCAGCGACTTTGAATCTGCAATTCGTACGGTTTGTGAGCCGATTTTCGAAAAGCCGCTTGGCGATATTTCCTTCGGTCAGCTATTGGTGTATCTATTTCAAACCGCTCGACGATTTGAAATGGAAGTTCAGCCATCTTTAGTATTGCTACAAAAAACACTACTTAACATCGAAGGACTCGGTCGCCAGCTTTACCCTCAGTTAGATCTGTGGACGACAGCTCAACCCTTTTTAGAGGAATGGATAAAAAATCGCTACTCGCCAAAAGAATCCTACAAGCGAGCCCGAAGGCACTTACCGGCACTGTTGGAGCAACTACCCAAACTCCCTGACATACTCATGAAGTCTATATCGACGCAAAGTCACAATTCTGGACCTTTCAGTGGCCATCAGCAAAAACGCATAGAACAGCTTGAACAGGAGCTTAGGACCGCCAACAAGCCAAAATACAAGACATTAGTCAGCCTGATACTGTTGATGGCCGCAATATTGCTATCAAATTCAGATTTGCAGGAAAAAATCGGAGATATCCCCACAAACAGCTGGCTACTCGGTACTTTTGCTCTGTTACTGTGGATAAAAAGGTAGCTTTCGCTTCTCGGCACAACACATAATGAATCAAGAAACCAAACCGGAGTATCTTGGTTCACTGCAGATATGGCATAATACTCTCCCAAATAAGCAGTATACGGCGCTAACGATACAGTATGACTAATATCAATCCTCAGGAATTTCTCGACCAAGTCAAATGGACCGACGACGGGTTGGTTCCCGTCATTGCACAAGACCACGAAAGCAAAGATATATTAATGTTTGCATGGATGAACCGCGAGGCACTGACCTTAACCGTGCTGGAGCAACGCGCCATTTACTGGTCGCGGTCACGGCAAAAGATTTGGCGCAAGGGAGAAGAATCCGGACACGTGCAGCATCTTAAGGAAATACGTATTGATTGCGACCAAGATGTTATTGTCATAAAAGTAGAACAAATTGGCGGCATTGCCTGTCACACAGGCAGGCATAGCTGTTTTTATCAAGCATTGAAAAATGGTGCCTGGCAAGTAGTAGAAGACGTCATAAAACCTCCCAACGATATATATCAGAAGTAAACATACGATGAACGATACTCTTACACGGCTAAGCCAGGTTTTAAAGCAGCGCAAAGAAAACGCTGAGCCAGACTCATCATACGTTGCAAGTCTGCATGTCAAAGGTTTGAACAAAATTCTGGAAAAGGTGGGCGAGGAAGCGTGCGAGACAATAATTGCTGCGAAAGACGCACAAATCAGCGGAAGTACCAAAGAGGTCATTTACGAATGTGCCGACTTATGGTTTCATTCGATGATTATGCTATCGCATCTTGGCGAAGATAGTAGCGCAGTTCTTAAAGAACTTGAAAGACGCTTCGACTTATCGGGTCTCGACGAAAAAGCGTCACGTTAAATAATTAACCATAAGAAGATGGAGAGAGAACATGGGTTTGGGTGGAATAAGTATTTGGCAATTATTAATTGTTTTGGCCATTGTGGTGATGTTGTTTGGCACAAAACGTCTGCGCGGTATGGGTGGTGACTTAGGCGAAGCTATAAAGGGGTTTCGCAAATCGATGGGCAATGATGGACACGATGAGGGCGCCAAAAACCAAAACAATGAAAATGCAGAAACCACAGAAGAAAACACAAAAAACAATTCTACAAACAATGAGAAATAGCCCTATATAATGTTTGATATTGGATTCTCAGAGCTTATTTTAATTGGCGTAATGTCGCTATTGATAATGGGACCAGAGCGGTTACCAGGAGCGATCCGAACCTCAAGTTTGTGGATTGCGAGATTGCGCCGCAGTTTTAGCCAAATCAAAGCCGAAATAGAGCGTGAAGTAGGGGCTGATGATATCAAACAACAACTGCATAACGAGACAATTTTGCAAAATCTGAAGGACAGTAATAGCGACCTGCTTGATAGCGCAAAAGAATTCAAATCCGATATAGAAAAAATCGGCGATCAGCTACCTTACGATATAAGTGATGTTTTAGATAACACGGCCAGAGACATCGAACCCCAAGATAACGATAAACCCAAGCAATGAACAACCCAAACGCACACCTACAAAACGAAAATAGCGACAATGAGGATCAGGCCCTGCCTCTAGTCGCGCACCTCACTGAGTTGCGCGACCGCCTACTCAGATGCGTCCTAGCAATTTTGTTAGTTTTCTTTTCTCTGTTCTATTTCGCTAATGATATTTATCACTTCGTATCAGAACCATTGCGATCACTTCTACCCGAAGGGACGAGTATGATTGCGACCGAAGTTGCATCGCCGTTTTTGACTCCTTTTAAGTTAACACTAGTGACATCCATTGTTGCCGCTATGCCTTATCTGCTTTATCAGATTTGGAGTTTTATCGCCCCAGGTATGTACCGAACCGAAAAGCGTATTGCGATTCCCTTGTTACTTTCCAGCATACTCCTTTTTTATGCTGGGCTAGCGTTCGCCTATTACGTAGTATTCCCACTCGTATTCGGGTTTTTTAGTTCCGTGGGCCCGGAGGACATTAGTTACACGCCCGACATTGCTCGATTTCTTGATATTACGTTAAAACTGTTTTTTGCCTTCGGGATAGCCTTTGAAATACCGATTGCAACCGTCATTTTAGTATGGACAGGCATTACTACCCCTAAGGCTCTGAAAGAAAAGCGACCTTACATTATCGTGGGTTGCTTTATTTTCGGTATGCTGCTGACACCCCCAGATATGATTTCTCAAGCCTTGCTTGCCATTCCGATGTGGATGCTGTTCGAAATTGGCGTTTTCTTTGCCAGATTTATAAGCGCAAACAAAAACGCAGGCGAAGTATAAGCGACAGAGAACATAACAACGATCTCGTCCAAAAAACGAACCCGCTAACCAGCTGTGAGTGACTACCACCGTTTTTCACAACACCCCCAACAAATGGTCCTGCGGCTGTATTGGCCTTTGTAAGGCTTCGCTGGATCAGAAAAAACCGAAAAGAAGTATCGGGTAACGTCTTTATTTGCCAACTTAGGTATTTATCACTGACAGCAGCAGACTTTTCCGTTACGCTAGACTGATTTTTCAGACGATAAATTTCGATGTTTTTATCGTTCTTTTTCAGTGCGTATCCGCAGTAAATATTCGGTATTCTTTCCCATGTTAGATGACAACAACCTTTCACAGCTAAAGTTACTAAAAAAACAGATTGATGATCAAAAAGAATATGCCGAAGGTATCGTTAAAGCTACACAGAGACGATTTGGGTTTGTTGTAATTGATGATGGCCGAGAAATCTATTTGCCGCCCGATGAAATGGAAAAAGTTTTTCCGGGTGATCGTGTAAAAATTCTGGTGATAACAGACCAGGCTCCACCGAAAAATAGCGGAACAAAGAAAAAAAATGCCCCCAAACCTAAAGCTCGAGGTCAGCTTCTAAAGTTAATCGAGACAGGACTTACGGCATTCACCGGTCGCTATGTTGTTAAAGGAAAAGGGCATTTCGTCGAACCAGACGTTCCAAATTTGAGTCGTTGGATATTTGTCCCACCAGGAAAACGAAAAGACGGTAAAGACGGCGATTATATCCGCTGTGAAATTACTCAACATCCCTATCTACAAGGTAAACCCCAAGCCGCAATTGTCGAGGTTATCGGTTCTCTCGAAAAAATTGGCATCGAGGCAGATTACGTAATTAGTAAATTTCAACTAGAAAAAAACTGGCCTGAAAACTGGAAAGAATCCCTGCAAGAATTAACATTAGATAGCCGTGAAGACCTTCAACATCTAGACTTCATTACAATTGACTCAGCCAGCACTGTAGATATGGATGATGCATTGTTCGCCGAAAAAAATAACGAAGGTTGGCAGCTGCGCGTCGCTATTGCAGACCCATGTGCCCTAATAAAAGAAGGGTCACTACTCGAGGAAGAAATCCAAAAACGGGGAACGTCGGTTTATCTCCCCGGCAGGTCTATTCCTATGTTACCCGCTGAGCTGTCTAATGACTCCTGCTCGTTAATGCCCGACCAACCGCGGCCGGCAATAGTATGTACCATGACCGTTCAAATTGATGGTACGATTAGTAGTTTTGACTTTTGCGAGGCAATGATCGCGTCGAAACACAAACTTACCTATAACGATGTTTGTAACTACCTGTCTGAACCGAACGAAGGCATTGTGCACTGTCATGAGAGCGCAGAAACACTCACAGCCCTACAAGAAGTCGCTGGATCACTACTTAATAATCGTGAATCAAACAATATCGTACACGATGGCCGGCCGAATTTTCGCTTGTGCCTCAATAACAAGCGAAAACTGGAACGTATTGAACGCCTACATAAAAATATCGCGCACTCTCTTGTTGAAGAATGTATGGTCGCTGCCAACCGGTGCGCAAGTAACTGGTTAGGTGACGAAGGTGTATTTATCACTCATGCGGGATTTCGAAAAGAGCGCATTTCCGATGTTAAAAAACTGGCAGAGGAACAACTTGGTGCAACTGACGTCGACCCGACAACCGTTGACGGCTTTAGACAATTAATGAATAGTATCGACGATGACGCTCTAGAATTTCCTATTCGAAGCGTTCTCAGTCGCCTGTTAGAAAGAAGCCGACTAAGCCAAAAGTCAAATCCTCACTACGGAATGGGGCTCAATAATTACACGACGTTTACCTCTCCTATTCGTAAATTTAGTGATTTTTTGGTCCATAGGCTGATAAAACAAAAACTAAACTCAGAACCACTTAATTTACCAGCTCAAGAAGTCTTAGACGAGCTACAGAAAAAGCTGGATGCAACGCGTCAAGCGAGAACAGAGATGGAGAAACAATTGAAGTGCCAGTTCATGGCTCCTTTCGTCAAGCAGAGCTATACCGGACACGTCTCCCAAATTAACAGTAACGGATTTACTGTGAGACTGGACGACATTCACATAGAAGGGTTTGTAGATACTCGCCTACTGCCTGAAAAATATAGCTTTGATCCTATGCGTTTACGGCTTTCGAGCAAAAACCTAAGCGTTGAATTAGATCAACCCATTAAAATAATTGTTAGTGAAGTGGATACAGAAAAACTGGCGATTAGCTTTACAATACCGGTAATTGAACAAGCACCGGTCCTCGACGCCACTGGATAAACGCGCTGACGATTGATAGAACAACGTCTGACTCAACGATGCAAAGTGCGACTTGAGACAAATGTTCCAGCAGCAATAAGTTCTTGCTGCTGTTCAATTAAACCCTTTATGCGCTCGACAACTAAGATCATCTCATCGACACCCATCGAGCGAATATATTCGCTCACGTCTCGCCGCGACGCATTTACCACCGACGAATCAAGCTGGCCAAGCAATCTTATAACTAGGAATTCCGTTTCATCTAAGTCCGATTCTGCATCGAAGATTAGCTTGGTAAGAACATCAACAATTGATATTTCGTCAAACGATGAATCGCCGTATATCGTAAAACTCATAAAGCCAACCCACTGCTCAAAGCATTTTGTAAACCAACGACATTAAAGATAATTAATGTCACGAAACACTGTCAGTATGGACCAATTTTAAAAAATGTACAAAAAACGGGCA
>JBLHNZ010000202.1:0-7025 GCA_047623245.1 Oceanicoccus sp.
GCGACAATTTCAACAACGCGAAGATCGACTTTCGCGAAATCAGAAAAGCTGATGGTTGAAGGCTTTTCATCGTCAGGGCGTTTTTGCTTCTCTTTAATTGCTGTGGTTGGGACTGCGGTATTAACTTCCGTACTCGCTTTCACCATTTCGTCGACGTGGTCTTTGTCGACCCGAGTCATCAATGGCTTGAATTTATTGATTGAATGATTAAGCAAGGGCTGAATATCATCGCTCCATTCCAAGTCCGCATTGAGAAAAGCCATCGTTTTTTCAGCTGTCTTAGGTATCACGGGTTTTAGATAGATCATAATCAGCCGAAACATATTGATACATTGCGAGCTTATATCAATAACTAACTGCTCTTTCCCTTCTTCCTTTGCTAGTTTCCAAGGCTCCTGACTGTCAAAATATTCGTTGCTTTGATCGGCTAAGGCCATTATCTCCCGCATCGCTTTACTATAATCTCGTTGTTCGTAGAAATTGGCTATCTCTTCACTTTTTGCAGTAGCATGTTGCCACAGAGGCTCGTTGTCTAAACGCGCTGACATTATGCCGTTATTGCCTTTGGTGATGAATTTTGCGGATCTTGACGCAATATTGACGACTTTTCCAACTAAGTCGGAATTAGTGCGTTGAATAAAATCTTCTAGATTTAAGTCGATATCGTCGACACCTGCCGACAGTTTTGCCGCATAGTAATAACGCAAATATTCGGAGTCAAGGTGCTCCAAATACTTTGATGCCTTGATAAATGTCCCGCGGGACTTTGACATCTTTTTTCCATTGACAGTCAGGAAGCCGTGCACAAATATGGCAGTGGGCGTTCGATACCCCGCGCTTTCGAGCATGGCCGGCCAGAATAAGCCGTGGAAGTTAATAATATCTTTTCCAATAAAATGGTAGAGTTCGGCTCCTGATTCGGCACTCCAATAATCGCCAAAATCTAATCCTTCACGATCGCACAAGGCTTTGAAACTCGCCATATATCCAATCGGTGCATCGAGCCAAACATAAAAATACTTCCCAGGAGCGTCGGGAATCTCGAAACCAAAATACGGAGCATCACGAGAAATGTCCCACTCTTGCAATCCTTGTTCTAACCATTCACTGAGTTTATTGGCGATTTCTTTTTGCAAGCGGCCGCTGCGAGTCCATTCCTTTAACATGTCGCCGAAAGCCGGTAGCTTGAAAAAATAATGGGTAGACTTTTTTTCGACTGGAGTAGCGCCTGAAATTGTTGATTTGGGGCTAATTAAATCTGCTGGGCTATAAGTTGCGCCACAAGATTCACAATTGTCTCCGTACTGATCGTCTATTTTGCACTTTGGGCAAGTGCCTTTAATATAACGGTCGGCTAAAAATAATTGCTTTTCGGGGTCATACAATTGCGTTATTTCGCGGCTGGCAATATGGTCGTTTGCCCGCAACTTTCTATAAATATCTTCAGAATAATACTTGTTCTCTTGAGAATGGGTTGAGTGATAGTTATCAAACTCAATCGAAAATCCCTCGAAATCTTTTTCGTGTTCCGCCTGAATATTCTCTATTTGTTGCTCTGCGCTAATCCCGTTTTTTTCTGCCGTCAACATGATAGCCGTACCGTGAGCGTCGTCGGCACAAACATAGAGACAATTGTTTCCGCGCTGTTTTTGAAACCGTACCCAAATATCTGTTTGGATAGTTTCCAACAAATGGCCTAAATGCAGCGAACCATTCGCGTACGGTAGGGCGCTAGTGACAAGAATTTTTCGAGGGCTGGATTGAGACATAAGTGTTTGTTTCGTATTTAAAAATAGATGACTGGTAGCTGATATCAAAGGCGGCTACTATAGCGGTTTTAAGTATCGATTTCATCCATTGCGTGGCTCAATGACCTTGTTAAAAGGATATATTTTGAGCTTTTATCCTTAGAGACGTAATATCTCGCTTTTTTGGGAGTGATTTCGGGTTTTATATAGCATTCAGCCGCATGATCGCTCACTAGAGTTAACTATTGAAGTAAACCTTATGTATAACAGGGTTTTCATCACCTAATTGGAATTGAATATGTCAGAAATAAGTCGCACACAGGTCGAAGAAGCACTGGGTCAGTACATTGTCCCTCACCTCAATAAAAGTCTATTGAATTCGGCTTTCATCAAGGCGATCGATATTAGTGGAAGCTCCGTGGTTGTGGAGGCAGAACTCGGATTCCCCCTCGCTTCAATAAAACAGGACATGCAGCTTGAGATTGCACGCTTGATTCAAAATATCGCTGGCGTCGATAGGGCTAACGTCCATATTAGCTGGAAAGTGGCTTCCGCAAAGAGCCAACAAAAGCACCGTAACATGGAAAATGTCAAAAATATTATTGCTGTCGCCTCTGGAAAAGGTGGTGTTGGAAAGTCGACAACTGCCGTTAATCTCGCTCTTGCTCTTGTGAAGGAAGGTTGTAAGGTCGGACTTCTCGATGCCGACATATATGGCCCCAGCCAGCAGATGATGTTGGGAATAGCTGAAGGACAGCGCCCCGATCAGCATGGCCAAGAATTTTTGTTGCCGATAGAAGCCCACGGGCTAAAAACCATGTCTATGGGATATTTGACCACTGACAAAACCCCGATGGTATGGCGCGGACCTATGGCTGGAGGTGCTCTAGCTCAATTGCTCACGCAAACATGGTGGGGGGATCTCGACTACCTTGTGATAGATATGCCGCCTGGAACTGGCGACATTCAGCTTACTTTGTCTCAAACCGCGGCCGTTGCTGGTGCGGTAATTGTGACAACTCCGCAGGACATTGCGCTTGTCGATGCCCAAAAAGGCATAGAAATGTTTCGCAAGGTTGAAGTTGATGTATTGGGCGTCGTGGAAAACATGGCAATTCATATTTGTAGCGAGTGTGGTCATCGGGAACATTTGTTTGGCGAAGGAGGTGGAGCTCGTATCGCCAAAGATTACGGTGTTCCGATGCTTGGGTCCTTACCTCTGTCGCTGCAGATTAGAGAGCAAGTCGATATTGGGAATCCTACGGTGGCTGCGGAGCCAGAGGGAGTAATCGCCAAGTTGTACGGAGTTATTGCGCGAAATACGGCTGCACAGCTCTCGCTGCTGTGCACAGCGTCGGTTCAGGTATTTCCCAATATTGTTATTAATAACGATTAGATCGACGGCAATATAGCCAGTTAGGAAGGAAATCGTTATTATTGCGCCGTTTCGATTTGTGGATAGAATATAGGCTGTTTGCTCGGCGCGGTCTGTGTGAGCAACAAGACATGTGACATAATTTGCTGAGATTGTGAATAAGACGTGTGTAAACCGCCAAACTTAACCAAATTTGTACATACAGGATTAATATGAGTATCAAATCAGATAATTGGATTCGCCGTATGGCTAAAAAAGAGGCCATGATAGAGCCGTTTGAAGCGAATCAAGTTCGCTACGGAGCCGATGGTGAGCGGCTTATTTCCTATGGCACATCCAGTTACGGATATGATGTACGGTGCGCCAATGAATTTAAAATTTTCACGAACGTGCACTCAGCGACAGTCGATCCAAAAAACTTTAGCGAAGACAGTTTTTTTGATGTTGTGGCCGACGAATGCATTATCCCTCCGAATTCGTTTGCCTTGGCGCGTACAATTGAATATTTTCGAATACCCCGCAGTGTTTTAACTATCTGTTTAGGAAAATCTACTTACGCTCGATGTGGGATTATCGTCAATGTGACGCCGCTAGAGCCTGAATGGGAAGGTCATGTCACCTTAGAATTTTCTAATACCACAACCCTACCGGCAAAAATCTACGCAAATGAAGGCGTAGCCCAAATGTTGTTTTTTGAGTCAGATGAAGAATGCGAAACAAGTTATAAAGATCGAGGTGGAAAATACCAAGGGCAAAAAGGTGTGACTTTACCCAAGGCCTGATCTGTTCAATTGACCAAGTTGCTCTGATTCATCGTCTTTGCCGGCGTTGTATAAGGCTTGTAGAGTGTCTACAGCTTAGGACTTGTGAGACCGATTGTCGAACGGCGTTGCTTTGTGTTGATTCGGCAGTTGATTTGTTGTGCTTCTTTGCGCGGCTACTGCGCGAAGCCCAAGTTGTGCCTAGCGTAGATAATTTACCGCGACGAAGTAATGATTGAGCCCGTTCCCGCCGCGTTTATCCTCACCCGAACCATCGCTTTGAAATCTGCGCACTGATGACCAAAGCCCGGTGCGAGAAAGGCATGTCACACAGCGATTTTTTGAAGGCTTGCCAAATATGTTCCTGTGTTTACTGGCATATTGCTCTGACGTGGTTCCAATGTCCCCTTTCTGCTTCTAGGATAATAGGAATGTGAGGTTAGGCTGCTGTCGAGTGTTGATTGGCGAACGCAGGTATTGGTCATGCGCCGGATTATTTGTTAAAAGAAGGAGTGGGGCGCGGAATTTTAGTTACGCTACTCTCGGTCTGCGAGAGCATTAGCCCCTGTGGTTAGTTGGTCTATCCCTGCAGTCAATATCCATATTCATCCTTGAGGTGATTTGTGGCATTTTTGACTGAATTGTAGACTACTAGCAACAAGGTTTAAGGTGATCACTGGGGCTTTTTCTATTTCTTCCCAGAAACGGTGCGGGTGGCGGCTATGCTATAGCTGTTTAGATTTACACCCTATTTTTCGCTGCCCATTTTTGAATGCCGTCGCTATAAAGCGAAAATATCTTCCGGTCGTTCTGCCAGTCTTCTTGTGGCACGGCTTCAATTGATTTTTCGTAGATTACAAATAATGTTTGCAGATTTTTGTCCAGAATCGCTAGTTCCGTAATTGGCAGTGCAGAGTTTTCACAAGCGCGCGCTAAGTCGATGACAAGAATCCGTAATTTTTCCTTTAAATCGGACATTGCTTCAGTGAAAGAATTGTCTGCAGGAGTCGCTGTAATTTTGAGCGTTTCGGCTGTCTTTGCATACATCGATGCGGAGCACGATAACATAACGAATTTCGATTCGCTCTTCACAAACTCTTTCCTGCGTGCTTCTGACAAAATATCTTTATTGGCAATGTCTATAGAGTGAATTCTCGCGAAGCCCTGACTCATAGCGGGAAGGAATTCCGCACTTTTTCGGTGGGTTAGTGTAATACCTTCTCGATGGCGGTTGACCATGACGGAAACATTTTCATCAGCTTGTGTTAAAGCCGTTATCACCAAATAGTCAACATGGCGGGATTGCGCGACCCAAGATTTGGTGCCTTGCAGTATTATCGATTCGTTTGTCTTAACTACTCGCATCGGCGGGTTGGCCTGCGGATCTTGTCGGTCTTCCGAAGCTGCAAAAGCTGCCCAGCCATCTTTCGGAAGCTCCGGAAAGACGTTTCGTATAGCCGCTTGGTACCCCGAGACGAATATCCACGGTGGGGCCGACGCGTATAGGCCACCTTTTAGTGCTACCTGCATCGGAGTCAGGTCGTTAGAGATCAATGATTGCCACTTGACATACCACGAGCCTTCGTCATGAACCTCTAGAATATCATTGGCGATTAGTTCTCGGTTCGAGTCGTACTCTCTAAGTAGTGAAGATGCAGTCATTGTTGGTCTTCCGTAGCGGTTAAAAGTCTTATTATATCTTGGAAAAGTTGCGCACTGGAAGCGCAGTGTAAGTTGACTGCGACCGCGAAGAAATTATTTGTATCGGGATTTTACGAATCGAATACTCCATTGCTAAAGTGCAGTAGTATTGCGAGTCCATGGTTGCGGAAAACGGTTACGGGGTTTTTGAGTAACCGAACTTTAGTCTACTTCAATGAGTTCGATTTTCGTGACCGTATTTTCAATCTCCGGGTCAAAGCGACCTGAATTCGTGTTTGCACGTTGAATGGCCAAAACAGAAACGACACCACTTGTGGAACATTGTTTTTGATATGTATTTAAAGAGTCACAATAAAACCCGTTGCATAAGTCTGAGCGTAGCGAGCGAGGCAGCGTGCATCCTTTTTCCGCATGGTTGATACAAGATCCGTCAATTGTCTTTTCGTTGAGGTGGGCCGTATAACTAGCATAAATTGCACTCTGCGACAGTGTCGGATTTAAGTCCATATATCTGCGGATAGTAATTGTCCTGATAAAGGAATGGTCTGCGCCGTCGGTGCAGCAACCCCCTTTGCATAGGGTGCACAATCTATCGCTAAGAGATCTTAGTTTAGCGTTTGATGATAGTCGCAGTTCTACATCGATGGCCTTTTCATAAGCGTTGTAATGTTGATCTTGAACGACGTCTGAAGCTTGGTTGTGCAAAGCCGCGTCCGCAATAACGTGTTTCAGGTGCTCTTTATATTTGGCAATTCTGTCGGTATTGAGAAGAGTTAGTTCACTGGGGCCAGAGGGTATTCCGAGCGCGTGTACAGCTTTGTTAAGCTTTTCTTGGGTGTTCTCCAGCATCGATTTAAGTAGGGCGCCATTTTCTTGCTCCTCGGCCGTCTGTATGGATTCTATATACCGATCCCTTTCGCGTACGTTTTTTCGGCGATCGAGAATGAGTTTTCTTTGAAAAATCAGGTGCGGTTGAAATATCGCGGGGGCCATCCACGCTTGTTGCTCCATAACAGTTTTGCATTCTACGGATGAGCACACGCCGTAATCTTTATTTGCCTTGCGCATGACTTCAACTTTGCTCAACTCCGCGCCGCAGACATCACATCCAGCAGGGATGGGGAAATTATCGAAGTTATGTTCAGTGGTCATTTATTTTCATCCTTATTTTTAATTTTTTCTGCTCACAGTTACTTTAGCACATTTCGATTAATTTTTTGGTAGCTGGGTTCTTTTCAGTCGCAACACTTGGAAGGCAGGGATCAATGATGGCGGGATGCAGGCGCGTGTATCGGTGTCTATGCTTTCAAAATCTACTTTCTGTGACATTTCTTTTTCAAGAGAAATTGTGAATAACGTCCGGTCGAGAGTATTGGTATAAGGCTATCGTGAAATAAGAGGCACTCCATCTATTTTGACGTCGTTGATTTCGAGGGTATAAGTTGCACGATTGTCTTCGATTCTTTCTATTTTCACCAA
>JBLHNZ010000203.1:0-7017 GCA_047623245.1 Oceanicoccus sp.
AATCTAAAGGCCCGCGCTGAAAGGGATTAACGAATGCGCCTTGAAGCGGTATGAAAATAATGTCCCAAAAACACAAACCAAACAAACTGGGTACCAATCCATTTTCTACATAAAAACATTGATCCCCTTTTTTTTCAAACCACAATCGTACAGCTTCCTCTACTCCCAGAGAATTGGAATTAGGTTTCTCTAGCTCAAGATTCTGTGTTTTGAACTCGAGTATCTCCGCGTCGACTGAGCTTTCTCCATACAGTTTTTTTGATATTTTCTGCGCAAATCGAGTTGCAAATTCCAGCTCTTCTTCGTTGGCTGCCGATAAAATAATTTCTTCACAAAGCCTTAAAGATTCGGGTTCTTTACCTTGCTTATTAAGTATTCTAACTCTTCTTTCTCTCGCTGGAGGTGATTGAGCTAAGCCGTACAGGTAGAGCGAGTCTTCGATGAAATCCTGTCGCTCCAAATGGCGCCCGATGTAATTGAGCAACCTATCTTGGCGGCGAAACAGTACGCTGTTAACTATTTCCTTGTTATGAGACATTGCTGGGATTTGATTCGCCAGTTCACCGAGCTGGTCAAACTTTTGATGTAGAATTAGCTCCTCGCACGCCTCGCCAATCTCATAGAGTTTCCAACAATGATCGATGCTTTCTCTGGAATTAAATAGTCGAGACGACGGAGAAATTGTGTAGTTCTCGTACTTAAGCATACCCATATCGGCTAATACAAACTCACTAAAATCCTGATTTAAATTTCCGAAAAATAACAACCGATACAAAAGTAATCTGTCTGCGCCTAAAGGACGAAAGGTAGAAAATGGCATGGTATGGAATGATAACTCTACTGCCGACTGAACAAATATAACCAGCTCGTCGCGTTTCATTTTTTTGGCGCCGACCGCATCGGGCGCCCAAACCAGCAATTCTGCTTTGGTAAGAAGCTCCAATAACTCATTTTCGTCGACGGTGTAATCTAAATAGCCTGCCGACGCTAGCTCGGTTGCGCAGAGGTCAACATTCGGAATGTCTACGTATCTGAGTTTATCACTACGAAATACCGGGCCTTTTCGTAAAACCAGTCTCACGTATAGGCTTTGCGCCTGTTCTGATAGCGATTCGAAATTTTCAGCATAATCTAATTCCTCAACCTTGAGTAAATCAGCGTATTGACTCCGAACAAATCGGATTAGAGTGAGAAAATTTTTAAGATGGTATCCAGTCGGAAGTTCAATTGCCATTGGATTTAATCTTCAGCATAAGCGCTAACATTTTTCTAACATTTCCAGCTGTGTGCGAACCACAGAAGATATAACGACAATCAATATCAAAATAACTCGAAAGATAAACTAAAACCGATCGGATTTTACACATCATGATAACACAAAATTTACCATGACAACTTCGGGTGACGGAGGTATAACCAGTAACGGGAGCCCAGCTTAGAAGCTCCCGAACATCTATAAACAGATTATAGAACATGAGATAACCAACTACCTATATAATGGCTAACTTGGGACACCCAAAATCCTATTGACAATACTCGAATTCTCGCTGACAATAAAACTGTACATTTAAACACCCTCTTGATTATAAGGATGTAATCATGACCAAATCCAGAGAGAACCTCATTTCAGTTGATGACACCCCCTACTACCACTGTGTTTCTCGCTGTGTTCGCCGTGCTTACCTTTGCGGTAACGATGGTAAATTCGATTTTGAACATCGAGAGGCTGGATATTTTCGCGTATAAAACAATTGACTGGCGTCTTTGCGATTGATGTTTCAGCCTTCGATGTGATGTCGAATCACTATCATCTCGTTCTCCATATCGATCGAGACAGAGCTGTTAACTGGACTGACCGCGAAGTTATCGATCAATGGCGACTGCTGTTTAAAGGCCCCATAGTTATTCAACGGTTTATTGCGACCCCAGATCTTTCCAATGCAGAACTGACTGAGGTCAATGAGATAATTGCCCAGTGGCGTGAACGTTTACACAATATCAGTTGGTTTATGCAGTACCTAAATCAATCCATTGCTCGTATGGCGAATAGAGAAGATCAGTGTACGGGCCGATTCTGGGAAGGCCGGTTTAAGAGTCAGGCTTTATTGGACGAGGTGCATTACTGACTTGCATGACCTATGTAGACTTAAACCCTATTCGTGCAGCGATGGCCGATACACCAGAAAACTCAGACTATACCACTATTCAGGCTCGGCTAGGTATTCAGCCTACGCCATTAGTAACACAAGATACTGCTAGTCATAGCGAAACAAAAACACTTGAAGAGGTAAGTGAATTACAAGCCTTTGCCGGTGATGAGCATATCCACAATTCAAACAGTCACCTGCCCTTTCACTTCGCCGATTATGTTGCGCTGGTTGATTGGCCTGGCCGTCAATTACGTGATGATAGACGCGATGCTATTTCACAAAGGCTACCCTCGATACTAGACCGGTTAGGTATTGTGCCTAAACAATGGCTTCGCAGTGCAGGCCATGTCGAGCAGCACTTTTTCCGTGCTATTGGCCCCATTGCGAAACTTGAGAAATTGTGTGAGAAATTAAATCAGCGTTGGCTGCATGGGGTTCGGGCTTGCAGAGAGTTGTATAGCTCCGCAATAGTTTCCTAGTCGCACAATGTAGCTCAGCCAACAATTCATTTCAACCAGGTTGCTTATTCTGAATACAGAAGGCTTCGCTGTGCGCGTAATTTAACGCTCAAGTGACATATCGCCAATCTCGGCTCTATATCTAACGAATACTTCTTGTCTTAATAGCTATATAGTAATTGCAAAATGCTATATAGCTAGATTAAGAGTCTTGTGGTGAAAACTGGAACCCCTTTAAGTTTGGGTGTCCCATTCTTTCCCATTCTTTCTTCTCCCGCATCGAACATCGAAGTTGTAGGGGCTCGGAATTCGCGAGCAAGCTGTCTTATAAAGAGCTAGCTTGGTTTTCAATCACAGACTTTATTCGCAGAGCCTGCCATATTAGAACGCCCAATAATAGCAACGCCCCCATAGAAAACGAGTCGCCATTACTTAAATCTAAATCGATCGCAAGTAGCGATGGCACGGCTATTAATAGCCCAGAAAAAGCCAAAAGTACACGCATAATAAACCCACCCAATAGCTTACCCGACAAAAATTTTGGAACATAGGGTAAATAATTTTGTATCGCTGCTGCAATGATAATGGTTCCAATAACAACCTCTGTAATTGCCTGTAAAATGGAAACCATAGTCCCCTCCAGTAACAAACTGGAATCAATGACAAAGAAAAACGGTATAAAGTAAGTTACCGTTCCTAGCGCCATTGCAGAAACTCCGGTAGACATAGGATTAGTATGCGCTATTGATGCCGCAGCAAATGCCCCCAATGCAACAGGAGGAGTAATAAAAGAAAGCATGCCCCAATAGAGAATGAATAAATGCACACCCATAGGTTCAAGGCCACCTTGAATTAAGGCTGGCGCGAGAATAATCGCAAGGAAAATATAGGCCGCTGTTACTGTCATACCAATACCCAAAACAAAACTGGTTGCCGCGCCCATTAGCAACAAAATAGCCGTAGAGCCGCCGGCAAGAAAAAGTAGCTCGTTGACTAAAGTACCTGAAAGACCAGTAAAAGATAATGCACCAACGATAAGCCCCACTCCACTCAGTATTACCAGTAGCTCAGACAAAAGTGCACCGGTTGATCTAACAAACTCAAATAGCTGCGAAGTATTCCACCTATGCTGTTTAGAAAATTGGTTGAGTATTAACAAACAAAGCGTAGCCAACCACGGTGCAAAAGCTTCTCTTTGCATCACCAATAGTAAAACCACTAATACAATAAAAGATCCTAGGTAAAACCAACCATTTTTCATGGTCGATCGAAGCGACGGTAATTTATCTGCAGGTAAGCCTTCCAGCTTATTATTCGCCGCGTAAATATCTAATTGAATGAACAAGGCAAAAAAGTACAACAGAGCAGGAACAGCTGCAGCCAAGGCTACTTGGTAATAAGGCACTTCGAGAAAAGTGGCCATTACAAAAGCCGTTGAGCCCATAATAGGTGGCAGCAATACACCTCCAGTAGACGCACAGGCCTCCACCGCTGCCGCGATGCGCGGGTGAATACCACTTTCTCTCATTGCCGGAATAGTTAATTGTCCAGTAGTCAATACATTAGTAATTACACTACCGCTCATCGAACCCATTAAACCACTGGCTACTATTGCAACCTTGGCAGGTCCGCCACGGGTTTTACCTAAAAGAGAAAAGGCCAAATCGATAAAAAACCGTCCACCTCCGGTATGCTGCAAAGCCACGCCAAAAACCAAAAAACCAATAACTAAATTGGCGTAGGCACGAAACGGTAAACCTAATAAACTCTCACTACTCATCACATGATACGCAGCAGTTTCGCTAATACTGGAACTCATTCCCGATATAGCTTCAGGCATTTGTTCTGCAAATAAAGGATATAAAGAAAACAAAAAGGCCAACGCAAATAAGGAATAGCCGGCAACGCGGCGCAGCGCCTCCAATACCAGCGCCCACATGATAAACGCCACGACGATGGCATTCTCTGGAGCGTCGAACTCCCAGCCTTCATCGAGCATGACTTCCGAGTTGATAAACAACCACCCGCTCGCACACACTGCGAGCAACGACAGCGGTAGATCGATAATCAGACTATTAAATTGTTTTGCAAGAGGATTGAGCAAAAATGCAAAGGGCAGTAATAATGCAAACAAAATGTAAAAATAATGGGTTTCTAGCTGAATGAAATAACCAAAAAGCGGCGTGCCAAACAGCCTCAAATTGTCAATGGCAAAAGTAAATACCAATAGCGTGGCTACAATTAAACCTATCTTTAATGTGACCGATTCTGGCTTAGTATTATCCTGAGCGCTAGCGTCCATTCTATTGTTCCCAAATGGGATCAAACCCAGCCGCCAATAGAGCTTCTTTCCTATGCTTCATCCAAATGGCTCGGTATTCTGATTTTGGGTGCTTCTTCATCTTTTTCCAAGCTGTTGCCAGAACTGCTTGCCGGGACAACATTTTTTCATTATGAGTTTCAAAGGTGTCATTCCAAACCCCAATAGATTTGAAATAGTTAACTGCACCGCGATGAAAGGGAACAACCCAAGCAAAATCTTGTGATTCCATCGCCCAACCAATGGAGCCAGGATCCGCATTTTTAAACTCATCAAAATGTGTATGAATGACTTTCGCCAGACTCGCAACAACTGCTGCATCTTGCTTGGCTAAGGTAATTAAAGTTGGGTAAGGGTACGTTGCGCCTTCATGGGGGTTCTCCTCAGATATTCCCGCGCCCCGCGTTGCTATATGAGGAGTGAAATGAGGGCCCACGGCGGTTAATCTTTGCCAACACGCTTTATCATCGTGAGGAACAGGCGGCCAAAATATACCCTGCGGCGACGCCTCTAATTTTCGAGTAGGGCCGGAAACAGTCGCTGCAAAAGCAGTGTCAATTTGGCCATTTACAATGCCGTTCCACATGGCGCTGTAACCTGGGTAGTCAACACGAACCACATCGTCCCAGGTTAAACCACCACACGCTAACAGCGCCTGTGTATTGATATTCAATGCTGGCGCGCCGCGAACCCAGGGAACGCGCTTACCCTTCAAGTCAGCGAGGGTTTTAATCCCGGAGTCACCTGCAACTGCCAGTGCCTGATTGTTTTTACCGTTGGACATCATCACCATTTGCACAGGCATGGGTCCCCACTTAGCATCGGCAAATTGAAACACTCCCTCCGAGGCAAAAAATGTAGCGGCGCCATTTGCTGAAAATTGTACTTTGCCTTTTTTCAACGGAAGTAAGCGCGATATGTCGTTTTTTCCCGGAATTACTCTTAGTGTTACTCCATAATGATCTTTTAGTACCTTACCTATAGCCACAGACTGGTTATAGCCGGTAGTACCCAAATTGTACGCGGTCCAGGTCATTTTTTTTGGCAGCTTCATTTCTTCTGCATTGGCCGACAATCCAAAAGTAAACGCTACAACTGCCAGCGTCGATATTAGCTGACAAACAATGGCATTGAGTGATTTTGCTTTTAACATTACTTTGAGCGCGGGTATTATTTTGAACAAGGGCATTACTTTTTATCACCGTTTTTATTATCTGAGTGGTAGCAGTATACCTGTCACTTAGCGGGATTTCTGGCAACTGCCAAAAAAAACTGGGTATCTCACTCTTTTGATCATGTTATACCCTCAATCCCATTCGCTTAGAACAAAGGTCTTCTTTCATCGCAATTACTGTTCCAAACCATCGTGTCGACAACCCTGACTCTGACTTGGTTCGATTTACTGTACTTGGAATGCTTATATTCACCTTTTGGACATTTTAACCTACTGCGCCTAACCTACTACGCCTGTCCCTTTGCCGCTCCTTTTTCTGACATAGACACATTATTATCTATATTACAAAAAGTGGTCATACTATTTTTCACGACGATAGACACAGTTACTGTGCAGAATATAAGAAGCACAACTTTACTCGTTAGGCGAATTAGTGGTCTGATTTCTGTTTGATTGATGAATAGAACATTGAACGGTACTGTTCAGAGACACGCGATGCCTGCAGCAGTGGGCGGCGGGACTCACAATAAGTGTTTTCCTGTTACTGCAAATCTAGAAAAACCAACTCAACCGCAACTGTCCATAGTCGTCATTTCGAATACTATAGAAACCGTCGTTCTGGTCGACGTGAGAGAATATTCTCATTCTGGCTTCGAGGCTAATGTTGTTGCCTAAACGGTGCTCTGCTTCGAGATTAAAAAATGTAGACTGGTTGTCTAAATCAATCGCAATGCCCGCAAGCAGGCTGGTATCCTGACTATTATTAAGCGCTAGACGAGTGCCGAAGAATAAGTCGTTCGTGGACGGTGTAACTGACAGCGCAGGGTTGCGTTCGTCCCTTAGATATTCCACCAATAAACCTACATCGGCATTGGTGTAGGTCACCTGATATATCGTGTATTCGAGGCCGGCGAT
>JBLHNZ010000204.1:0-7007 GCA_047623245.1 Oceanicoccus sp.
TGACTGTGCTACCTCAAATTGGCAGTAAACTATTGCTTTTAGGCAGTGTCAGATCACCCCCCTTAACCACATTATTATCTATTGGCAGATTTAGACCCAATAAGACTGTTATCCGTAAAAAAAACCTATAAAAGCAATAAATTGTCTTTTTTTCACAAAAAATAGCGAATTGTCCCGCTTCAGGGCTGGTCAAGCGGGCTCTGGGAAGATAGTCTCCGTGTTCTCAATTTACACCGGTTGCTCGAAGTTGCATTTCGACGCACTATTTCAATCAAAATCCCTTATTTTGGAGAACACTATGAGAGAAGCCGTTATAGTCTCTACAGCGCGTACAGCGCTGACAAAAGCCGCCCGTGGTGCATTTAATAATACCCACGGAATTAAGCTAGCAGCTCATTCAATTCAGCATGCTATTGCGCGTGCAAACATTGATCCAGCTGAAGTTGATGATGTGATATTAGGCAACGCTGCAAATGCAGGTACTACCGGCATGAATGTCGCGCGAAACGCAGCCTTGTCTGCTGGCTGCCCAGTAACTACCTCGGGCACTACTATCAACCGTTTTTGCTCCTCCGGTTTACAATCACTGGCTATGGGTGCGGGCCGCATCATCGCTGAGGGCGTAGATATCATGGTTACCGGTGGTGTAGAAAGTATATCGCTACCCGCTACCAGCGATCCCAAGGAATCTGTTGAAGCAGAACTCTATGGAAAATATCCTGGCTTGTGGTATCCGATGATCAAGACCGCCGACATCGTAGCACAGCGCTATAACATTTCTCGCGCGGCGCAGGACGAGTACTCTTTGTTGAGTCAGCAGCGCACCGCCGCAGGCCAAGAGTCTGGTAAGTTCGACGATGAAATCGTCGCGATGAACACCATCATGAAAGTCAAAAACAAAGAAACCGGTGAGATCACTGAGCACGCTGCAGTTGCTGACAAGGATGATTGCAATCGTCCTACAACAACCTTAGAAGGCCTTTCTAGCCTAGCCCCCATCATGGGTGAAGGTGCTTTCATTACTGCGGGTAACGCCTCTCAGCTTTCTGACGGTTCTTCAGCTCAAGTACTCATGGAGCGCGCTGAAGCAGAACGTCGCGGCCTCGATATTCTGGGAACATTCCGCGGTTTTGCTGTCGGAGGATGTGAGCCTGATGAAATGGGTATCGGCCCGGTTGTGGCTGTCCCTAAATTACTTAAAGCAGCCGGTCTGACTGTTGACGATATTGATTTGTGGGAATTAAACGAAGCTTTCGCGAGCCAGGTTATCTATAGCCAAAACCAGCTGGGTATTCCTCTGGAGAAATTGAACGTCAACGGCGGTTCTATCTCAATTGGCCACCCTTTTGGAATGTCGGGCTCTCGTATGGTTGGTCATCTCTTAATCGAAGGCCGTCGTCGTAAAGCAAGATACGGTGTTGTCACCATGTGTATTGGTGGTGGAATGGGCGCAGCAGGCTTGTTCGAAATCAACTCGTAATATTTCGCCAATAAAAAACCGGAGTTTCTTGCGAAACTCCGGTTTTTTATTGCTCAAATTTTCTCAATCTCTAAATAAATTATCAACTTACCTAACTGCCGATCACTCAAATAGAAATCAGCGCCCGGTCACTCACTCTGGCATTGCTCATCATATTCGTCAGCCGTTAAAAGATTTTCGAGTTCGGCAACATCATTAGGTTTCAATTTGTAAAACCAACCCTCTGTGTAAGGCTCACTATTGACAATTTCCGGCCCTTCTTCCAATGCTTCGTTTACAGCAATAACTTCCCCAGAAATTGGCGCATATAAATCGGACGCTGCTTTAACTGACTCGACAACCCCTGCCTCATCACCGGCGGCTAACAACGTTCCCACTTCTGGAGCTTCAACGTATACCACGTCACCCAGAGCTTCCTGCGCGTGATCTGTAATACCTATCGTTACAGTGCCGTCTTCCTCTAAAAGCGCCCACTCGTGGCTGCTTGCATACTTTAATTCGCTCGGTGTATTACTCATTGAAAAGACCTCTTTAAAGATGAACAATATTGATTGGCTGCATTCTACCTATGACAACTACAATTACAAGCAGCAGCAAAACCGTTTTGAAATTACAATCTATCCGAATTCACGTCGAGGCTGATTGCAGGTAAACACCCCTTCTCTTAGGCCGCCGCCTACCTATTCTGTGAAACTGAAATAGAAAAATCTATTTATGATCGGTTTACAGGCCCATTGCCTTGCGCATAAGCTGATGCTTTAACAAGCTTGTTTTATTCAACCAGTGCATCCCTGTATTTCTTGCCCAACGAATCGGTAACGAGCGTTGCTCAAAAAGTCGCTTAAAGCCTTCCATACTTGCCATCATTGCCAAATTTGAGCCTTTACGGCGTCGCTCATAACGCTGCAATGAAGTAAGCTCTCCGGGGGATAAGCCACGAGATTCAGCGTGCAACAGCTCTTCCGCCAAAACTTTTACGTCCATTAAACCCAGATTAATTCCCTGTCCCGCCAGTGGGTGAATGGTATGTGCGGCATCGCCGACCAACGCTAGTCCAGTTTTCACATAGGAAACAGCATGTCGCTGCTTTAGAGGAAAGCACGACCGTGAACTAATCGCCGTGACATCACCCAGCTGATATTCAAATGCTGCAGCCAAACTTTGACGAAATTCGCTGTCATTTTGCTCCATCAAATTTTCTGCATATTGAGGTATTGCCGACCACACAATCGAACATAAATGTTCATCGGGATTCGAACTTTGCAACGGCAGGAAAGCGAGCGGACCTTCTGGCAAAAACCGCTGCCATGCCGTTTGTTGATGTTTCTTGGACGTTTGTACCGTTGCGACAATCGCCTTATGACCGTATTCCCATTCGCGCATAACAAACCCCGCTTGAGCTCGAATCTGAGAATTAGCGCCGTCTGCCGCGACCACTAACGGTGCTCTCAGCACCCGCCGGTCGGCCAATACTATTTCGTTGCCTTCGTCGCCACTGGAAAATTTCTCTAGCCTCATTTGGTCAATTATTTGAACATTTGAACATTGTTCCATTCGTCGGACTAAAGCATTTACCGTCAAACGATTTTCTACGATGTGCCCCAAAAATGGCTCATTTATGTCGCTGGCTGAAAAATCGATACTACCTGTGCCTTCGGCGTCCCAAACATGCATATGTCGATAGGGACTCACTCTTTTCTCGACAATAGCCGGCCATACACTGATGCTCTGTAAAAAATCTTGTGAAGCAATTGTTAGCGCACTAACGCGTGAATCGAAGCCATCTACGCTGTCTTTTTGGTCTGGCCACTGAGTTGATAGCGCCTGTGCCTCGATTATGGCGACGCGCATCGAACTACCGCCCAAGGCACAAGCTAAAGCGCTTCCGGCAATCCCGGAACCGACGATAATGACGTCAAATTCATGAACTCTATCAAGCATTATGGATACTCACTGAATCCGTGCGTTGCACTGTTCTGGTAGTAATACCAGCGCTAGAACTGCCCACCTGCGAGACCGAAATGACACCAGCGGCACCATCATGCATACCCGCTGCATGGGTAATAAATAATCGTTTTAAGGTGGGGGAAATATCAATAAGACCTAGCCCAGATTTGCGTAACAGGCTTAACGCCCATTGCTTGTTACTAAATAACGCAGTGACGCGGTCAGAAAATAGAACAGTCTTTTTCTGATCAAATTGCTGCTGCTGAAAGTAATCTTGCAGCAATGATAACTGGCCCAGAGGCCGAGACTCATTAAACGCTGTTTTCAAAATACCAACCAGGCGTGCGCAATCTCGCAGAGCCAGGTTAAAACCCTGCCCTGCAACGGGATGCATCGAATGAGCTGCATTCCCCATAACAACAACGCCCGAACGGACTTGCTCTTTGGCCTCAATTAACTGCAATGGATAATTAAACCGATCACCGACACGAACAAACTCTCCTTGACGATGACCAAAACTCGCCTGCAATTCTTGCAGGAAATCGCTTGAAGAACACTCGCACAAATAGTGTGCGCGATCACTGTCCATAGTCCACACCAATGCCGAACGCGACTCATCTGACCGAATGGGCGTTAATGGCAAAAGAGCCATGGGACCCTTTTCGGTAAAACGCTCGTAAGCCATTCCCTCGTGCGGCTTACGAAAACTGACATTCGCAATTACAGCCGTTTGCCGGTAGTCGACAACGTCGGTGGCTATGCCTAGGAAATCACGCATCGTTGAATTTGCGCCATCGGCGATAACTACCAACTGTGTGTTCACGGTTTTCAACTCGCTTGACGGTGGTATTTCGTCAGCTGTTTTATTGCCTTGAATAACAATATCGACACCCTGCTTTCGCGGGATAATGGCAGACACCTCTGCAGGTACGCAAAAATCGACATTGTCTTTTTTTCTCAGCGCAGCCATCAAAACGTCACCCAACCAAGCGTTTTCTACGACATAACCTAGTGAGGACCAATCAGCATCGGAGGCATTTAACGTTGCCGATCCCATTCTTCCACGGTCAGAAACATGGATGTTTGTAATCTGAGATAGGTGTTCGCCAATCTCTGACCAAATACCTAATGAATCGAGTATTTTGCGACTTCCAAAGGACAATGCTGTCGAACGAGCGTCAAAGCTGGGATTATATGAGGCCTCAAAACTATGTACATCTGTGCTAGTTTGCCTCGCTTTTGAACTAAACGAAAAACGTTCTACCACCAAAATTCTGATTTTTTCCCCGATAGTATTACTCAGCTGCAGCGCTAAGCTCGCACCCACCATACCACCGCCAACAATAACGACATCGTAGCTATCTTTTATTGCATTCGGGTCTATCGTGTCGACAGGCACAGCCATCAGCTGCCGCTCGCCGCCATTAGCGCTTCGATTTCACTAACGGTTTTCGGTACATCCTTTGTCAAAACCTCGCACCCATCTTTGGTCACTACAACATCGTCTTCAATCCGAATACCTATGCCGCGCCACTTCTTGGCTACTTTCTTATTATCCGGAGAGATATAGATACCCGGCTCTACCGTCATAACCATCCCCGCCTCTAGGACGCGCCACTGATTACCCACTTTGTAATCTCCAACATCGTGCACGTCCATGCCGATCCAGTGCCCTGCTCTGTGCATATAAAAATCTGCATAGGCTTCACTGTCAATGAGTGCTTTTAAGGACCCTTTCAACAAACCAAGCTCTATTAGACCTTTTGTAATGACTTTTACAGTCGCATCATGAGACTCATTCCAATGCCCACCCGGCTTAATGGTTTTGATAGCAGCAAGCTGCGATTTTAGAACCACTTCATAAAGCGCTTTTTGTTCCACAGAAAATTTTCCGTTCGACGGAAAAGTACGCGTAATGTCTGCTGCGTAATGCTCGAGCTCACACCCCGCGTCAATAAGAACCAGATCTCCGTCCTTAATCGTGTCACTATTTTCGAGATAGTGCAGAATGCAGCCATTCTTGCCACTACCGACGATGGTCGAATAGGCGGGTGCTCGCGCACCGTTCATAGCGAACTCGTGCAAAATTTCAGCCTCCAGATGATATTCGTTGATACCGGGCTTACAATATTTCATAGCACGAACATGCGCAGCCGCAGAAATCTTTCCCGCTTTGCGCATTAGGCGTATTTCTGACGCGCTTTTAAATAATCTCTGATCGTGTAGTAAATGATCAAGATCTAAAAACTCTCCGGGAGGATGACCTCCCGAGTGTAATTTAGAGCGAATGATGTTCACCCATTCCATAACACTCCGGTCGAATTCTGCGTGGCGACCCATGGCATAATACACACGATCTCGGCCCTCAATCAGTCCCGGCAATATGTCATCAATATCACTGATTGGGAATGCATCGTCTGCGCCAAAAATCTCACAGGCACCTTCTGGTCCGGCACGATAACCATTCCATAACTCCATCGACTTATCACGGTCACGACAGAACAAGACGTACTGACCGTGCTTACGTTTTGGCAATAGCACCAAGACGGATTCCGGTTCCGAAAATCCAGTCAGATAGAAAAAATCACTATCTTGTCGAAACGGGTACTCGCAGTCCCTGTTGCGAATATGCTCATGTGCCGATGGCACAATGGCAATACTGTTGGGATCCATTTGCTCCATTAGCTGCTTACGACGACGACTATGTTCTTGTCTGCTAATTTTCATAATATGATGCTTTACCCTGGTAGCTCATCTACCTTTTATCGTTAGTTTTTTCGTCAAAAGCAGCCTAATTATTAATGTAACTTTTTGTTTTTGCTAGAAAAAAGATCTGCTGGGGAGCGTACTGTAAGATCCTTACTATCGTCATTTGAACCCGGTTTTGATGGCCCCTCATCGACAGCTTCATCTTGCTGTTTACACTCGAGGTAGATAGTAATTGCCGCCAACCGAAGATACTCACTTATTTCAAAATAGTCGCGCTCTCTTTGCTCCTCATCAATATCGTCTTCAGATAAGATCACTTGACTAATCGATCCCATGTCACTCAGTGCTTCGGCGACATTCTCTGAATATTGACGCGACTCACCCCGCAATTGCACTTCTTTCCCAGCCATCGCAAAACCGGCCAAAAAACCTTTACACCATTCACTTAAGCACTCAACTCGCTGCGTAATTTCGACCGCATCGTCCGGAAGTAATAGCTCATAGGATAAATCACCCGCGCTAAACTGCCGACAATTCGAACTATATAACTGCGTCAATACGCGATTTTCATCACTATTGGTTGGCTCGACACTTTCCATATAGGTTTGCGCTTGCGACAACCAAACATCCATTGATGGTTCATTAGCCACCGCTATCTGTCCGCTTAAGAAACCTTGCAACTGTGACGGTGTTTGCATCACCCCCAGTCGCCAAAATAGATCCGCTATTTCATCAAAGTCTGGCATGGCAGCTTCGTCGTCAAACATTGTCATCTCGATCCCGGTAATCAATTAATTTTGTGTCTAAAGACGTGTATTTTAGCCTTTGACTAGGGTATTTGCACCCACTGATGATGGTTGCGCTACGCAGC
>JBLHNZ010000205.1:0-7002 GCA_047623245.1 Oceanicoccus sp.
CAAAGAAAAATCTTTGGATTTACCTGTCTTGGGTTCTTGGCTAAATGAAGGTCTATTGGCAGCAAAAGAAAGTGGTTTAGTCGGCGAAGCTTGGTTTTCTTTAGAGTCATTGAAGTCAAAAATTGCTTTTAAAACTTGCCAAGGTTCGGTTCATCTCGAAGACTGTAATCAACTACTTAACTTGGTTTCTGAAGGCTTGGGCGGTCGCGTTTTTGCAGTCGCACCGATTGAAGATGGGACATGGGTTATTGATAATTTTGCCGAATGCATGTATCTGCCCGTGGAAGTGGCGTTATTACCTGATCATGAAGAAAATTTTTCGCTTTATCGCCTCATGATTCTTTATCAGGTTTCATATTGGGAAAGTGGGATAGCCCATTTTCTTATGAAGACGGACAAAAGTGGTGTTGCCAGTTTCGTTTCCAATGCGCACGACCGCCAATTGGCCCTCAATCTTGTCAACATCCTGATTCCGGTTGTTGTTGAGCGTTTTATGATACAACGATATCCCGGTATTAAAGCTGACTTGATCCGATGGCAGAATTTTTACTGCCAGAAGCGGCTATCGGAAGCTACGCGCTCCGACGTTGAATTGTTACTCATTGCTTCAATGCTTTTTAAAACGAGCGAAATGGAAGATTTATCCAGCCGTTTTTTTGACCCTCAAAGGGAATCGTCCATTGGGCTTGATACGTCCGGTCGACCGCCGAGATATGAACAATTTGAGCGTCTTTTTTCTCAGCTTATGCCTCCGGATAAGTCATCCGAGAAATTGAATTCAGGCCAGGGCGATTTTCACAATTTAATGGTGGCTTTGAATACTGCTTATGCGGAGTACGAACATCTAAATTCGGTGGAGACGGTTGAAGCTGTGTTCTATCGTGGAAGTTTAACCATAGAGTTGGCTTTGTTGAGTCTGCGTATGGAATTAGTAAAAGAGCAAGTTGACAAAATAAAGAGCGACGATGACGCCAGTGGCCTTTCTGACTTACTTGACCCTGAGAATATTTCAGTCGAAGAGTTACGGCACGGTAATCTTGACGATGCGATGGGGCAGTTTCTGACAGACGTCGAAGGCAAGCTTAAAGAGGAAGATATCGACGATGAAGGGCTTAAACAAAAAGCACAAGAGCTAAGAGAAAAGTTTTTGATTGAACATGGGATGCCCAAAAGGCAAGCAAAAATTTTTACTTATGACGAGTGGGATTATCAGATTAAGGATTATAGAAAAGACTGGTGTATTTTGCACGAGCAGGTATTGGAGTCGAAGAGCGAACAGTTTGTTACGGATACATTAAACGAGCATAGTGATTTGTTGCGCCAAATTCGCAAACAACTGCAAATGTTAAAACCTGAACTACACCGAAAAGTGCGAGGCCTTACCGATGGTGAAGATATTCATCACGATGATGCGATCGAGGCGATGGTAGATTTACGATCGGGCATTTCTCCGAGTGAAAATATCTATATACAGAGGCTAAAGGCCGAACGCGATGTATCAACTCTGTTCCTTCTCGATATGAGTGCCTCGACCGATGAGTCGCTAGAGTTGTTTAAGGCACAGCGAAACGCTACTGCCGGCGATCCCTCAATAGAAAGCAATAGTGCCAGCTCGCCAAACGCCAAAACAGCCAATGGAAAAAAAGGCGCAGCGCAGGACGCAGATCATATTGATTATCTTATGGACGCCTACGATGCCAATTTGAAGCCTATCGAAGCCAAAGATAGTTACCGAATTATCGATATTGAGCGTCAAGCAGTTGTGTTGATGGCCGAAGCTTTGGAAGAGCTCGGAGACAGTTATGCGATTGCTGGTTTCTCAGGCTATGGCAGAGAACACGTCGATTACTTTCAGTGCAAGAACTTTGATGAGCGTTATGATCGTGAGGTAAAAGGTAGGATCGAGGCGATAAGCCCGCGACAGTCCACCAGAATGGGTCCGTCAATAAGGCATGGCATTCAACAATTGCTCAAAACAGAATCTAAAGTAAAGGCTATGATTATTATCAGCGACGGCTATCCACAGGACTTTGATTATGGAAAAGATCGCACCAGTAAGCTATATGGTATTGAAGACACTGCGCGCTCTCTGATAGAGGCAAAGAGGGAGGGTATACACACTTTTTGTCTAACGGTTGATCCCGCCGGCCACGATTACCTTAAAGATATGTGTCCGGATAATCAGTACATGATTATTCAGGATATTGAAGAGTTACCGAGAGAGTTGAGCCGCGTTTACAGCTCACTGACATCTTGAAGAAACAGTCTATTATCGATTTATAATTGCGCTAAAAAAAGAGAAAGGCCCTATCGCTTCGCGACGGGCCTTTCGGTATCGAGCAAGCTCAGTCAGTAACCTGGCGTCAGCAAGCCACCTCAGGATTTCGCTCTATTTTTCGTTCAGACATATGATCACCTCCTATTGTCAGGGTGTAGATCTTACCGCCAATGTCCCCCTGGTAGACCGTTGGCGAAACGCTCTGTCATTAATGTGGACCATGCATGTCTTAAAGTCAATTTTTGTCTGAGACAGCGAAAGAAGTTTATCAGCCGTCGCGATAACTGAGGCGCAATTGATGCGTTTAGATCATCGAAAGTAGCTGATAGACCAGCTGGCAGAATCTGTTGTCCGTGAGAACAAATAAGTCCTGCGAATCTGAGGATCATCGCCAGCAATATTGATAGCAGGGGCGCGCCAGTTAAAATGGTACTGGGGTTGGTGTGGTATTCCTGCGATTATTTTTTTCAAAGGTGGGATGCAAGATATTTACAGTGTTAAAATAGGCTTTTTCCATTTTTTGAAAGTTATCCAGTTATCCAGTTATCCAGTTATCCGAAAAAGGAGTATTTGTGTCAGAATCCAGCCAGGCAGTTAAAGACGAAAATTCGCAAACATATATCGTTGCTACAAGATTTCGGGGGCCACCATTTTCCGGTAATGGCGGTTATGTTGCCGGATCGGCCGCGGAATTTCTGAATACGTCAGAGCCGGTTGAAGTCACGCTCAGATCACCAATACCACTCGACGACCCAATGGCGTTAATGGTTAATCCGGAGGGAGGTGGCGCTACAATTTGGCACGGTGAAACTCTTATTGCTGAACTCAAAAAATCTGAATTGGTTTTGTCCATTCCCACTCCTCCAGACTGGACGGAAACTTTGGCGGCAGAAAAAAACTCGCCTGCCTTGATTGCAGGGTTTCATTCCGGCAGTCTATCTGGAACAGGTATTCACCCCATTTGTTTTTGTTGCGGTGCCGACCACGATGAGGGGCTGAAAATATTTGCAGCGGCTGTGCAAAACGGTGAACAAGTTGCGGCCGTATGGAAAACCAACGAAAAGTGGGGCGACGATGAAGGATACCTTCCCGATGCATTTTTATGGACTGCGTTGGACTGTCCGGGTCAATTCGCTTTTTTGGCTGACGGTATCATGACGGGATTATTAGGCCGAATAACAGGGCAAATACATCAAAGAATCAGAGCGGGAGGGGAATATTTGGTGTCGGGATGGCGCATTGGTATCGAAGGTAAGAAACACTTTGCCGGCACCGCAATCCACGACAAAGAGGGAAACTTAATTGCTAGCGCAAAATCAGTTTGGATAGGGCGGCAGCAATCAACGAGCTAACTGTTGTCTCGCAACAGTGACGCTGCGCATAGCTTTGATGAGTGATTTTGAAATATGCCGTTTTTTTGTCGGTGCTTCACCAAAGGGTGACTTGTGCAAAAAACGCTGCCGTAGATACCGGGGTTTTGGCGATAATTCGTCCATTTACGGGCAATACCGGTATCCATGCCATGCAGTAATGGGTAGAATGGCCGGCTGTTGTTAATGCCACTCGATTGCGACATGCTGCTTGATAGTCAACTGCACTCAAACAAGCGTTTCTTGCCGCCAGACACTGTAAACTCTATGTCTGGGGTGGTAATTTAAATCAATTTTGGAAGGCAAAGATAGATTATGTATTGTAAAAAAGTAATAAATACTGTGATGCTCGGTGTCATGATTGCAATGTTATCTGCATGTGCAGCTTTGGAATCAAGTATGGAGTCGGTAGGATTATTTGACGAGGCTGCTCCCAAGCCTGTCATGTCGGTGGCAGTGTTGCCCTTTGAAAACCTTACGCCGCAGCGTACAGCCGGTATTGTGATTTCCAAATTATTTTATACCGAGCTATTCGGTCAAGAAAGAATCAATCTGGTAGAAGAAAACGCGGTTAGAAATTTCTTGAAAACGAATAACGTTAATACCGACCGCTTGTCGGACAACTCTTCAGTACAAGAGCTCGGTGCGCAGATGAAAGCTGACCGCCTGGTCCTCGGTTCTGTTAGTCGTTACGGAAATGGCGACGATTTGTTTAGTGAGCCAGCAGTTGCGATAAGTGTGCAGTTAGTTGATGTACACTCTGGAAAAGTATTATGGGCAGAGAGTCGCACGGATGTTGTCAGCAGCTTTTTCTGGTCAAATGAAAGAAGTATTGAAGGTTTGGCTCAGGAGCTAGTTGAAGATTTAGTCGAAGATCTTATTGACGAGCAGTAACGTTTAAACCTGACTAATTGCCACTGGCTGAGATGTTACTCGAATAATTCATACGCTCACCGGTCAGTGGCTTTTTTTTCCAAAAATCAGGAAGGGATTTTTATCTTTGCGGATGTTATTGGCAAACCGGCAATATTACTGCGGTATTTAAAGATCGATCCTGCGCGATCAGATTCGGAACCTTCCGGGCCACTTACGATATAAAGATCTTGCAAGTCATCTCCTCCGAAACAAAGACTGGTACACATAGGTAGGGGAATATCAATATACTCTCTTAAAGTACCTGTAGGTTCGAATACAGCCACACCTTGCCCACCGCCGGCAAGAGCAACCCAAACCGCACCGTCTTCCGATACAACCAATCCGTCCGGTACGCCTCGCTCTGTTTTAGCGAAGACCTCTTTGTCTCCCAAGCTACCGTTCTCGGCTACCGAATAGCAGTGAACCGTTTGTCGTCGAGTATCAGAATGATACAGAACAGAGCCGTCAGGTGAAAAGGCAAGTCCATTACTTAGCTGAATATCTTGCGCAACTATCCTGTCGCTGCCGTCGAGGTCAATTAGATAAAGGTCGCCAGAAGCAGGTTCCCGACCATCGTCAAAGACGGGGCTTGACCCTAGCGAGCCTGCGTAAACTCTTCCTAGTCGATCGGTCGTGATGTCGTTGTAACCGACGTTGCCAAGGTCTTCGTTACGGTCTAGTACGGTGACTGTAGCTATTCCGGAAAAAGATTTATATGAAATGTTACGTCCGCTCACTAACAGTCCGCCGTCTTCGTGAATGGCCATGCCGCCAATACCTCGGCGGTGTTCGAAGACAGAGCTCACTGTGCCATCTGAAGCAAGGCAAAACACACCACCAAAGGTCACGTCGCTAAAAAGAAGACCTCGTTGTGCATCCCACACAGGGCCTTCTATCAAGCCATAACCTTCTGCTAATATTTCCATACAGATATCCGTTTAAAAAATTATTGGTCATTTAACATAGAAAAAATGCCGAGTCTGTATTTGTGACGCAGCAGTGATTCTGGCAGGGAGTTAAGTGCGTTTTCGGATGCTTAGTTCTTCACCAACGGATGCAGGCGCACATTTAAATCCGCGATGCCCATTACAAATTGTGATTTAATTCTCACGGGAGCGTCGACGACTTCTATTTTTTCAAAGCGCTTTAGGATTTCTTCCCACAGTATACGAACTTGCATTTCACCGATGCGATTTCCCATGCAGCGATGGATGCCGAAACCAAAGGATAAGTGGTTGCGCGCGCCTTTGCGATCAACGATAAACTCATTAGGATTATCGATTTTTTCTTCATCTCTATTGCCCGAGACATACCACATGATGACCTTGTCGCCTTTTTTAATTTGCTTGCCACCCAGTTCTACATCTTCCAAGGCGGTTCTGCGCATATAGGCCAGCGGCGTTTGATAGCGGATAACTTCGGAAACCATATTACTTATCAAATTTTGATTGGCTTTTATTTTGGCAAATTCTTCGGGATTTTCATCCATCAAAAGCACACTGGCAGACATGGAATTTCGTGTCGTATCATTACCGCCGACAATCAACAACATTAAGTTGCCCAAAATCTGCATTGGTTCTAAATCTTTTGTGTCGGGGTTGTGTGCCATTAGAGAAATGAAGTCATTGCGTGGAGCGGCTGCCGCGCGCTCTGACCACATTTTGCCGAAGGTCTCAAGGCATTCCATAAGTTCTGCTCTGGATTCTTCGATTGTGAGTCCCAGTAGTTCTGCCGGAGTGGTGGTAACGTCGGACCAGCGAGTTAATTTACGGCGGTCTTCAAAAGGAAAGTCAAATAAAGTCGCCAGCATTTGGGTGGTGATTTCTATGGATACCTTGTCGACCCAGTTGAAGGTTTCGCCAATAGGAAGGCTGTCGAGAACAGTGCCGATTCGTTCGCGAATTAAAGGTTCCATTTCGGCGACTCGCGGCGGTGCAACTGCGGGTATAACTGCATTGCGTTGCACGTCGTGCTTGGGTTGATCCATAGCAATGAAGGTTTCGGGAGAAAACTCTACATCCGGTTCAGTAATAAAAATACTCGGTTCTGAGGAAAAGACTTTATGGTTTGTATCCACCGCCATAATGTCTTTATATTTGGTCACCGACCAAAATCGGCCGAATTCTTCGTTTTCGTAAAAATGAACAGGGTCATCTTTTCGCAATCGATCAAAAAATTGGTGGTGAACATAGGCCTCGTAGATTTCCGGCCGACTGACATCGATATCATCAATATTCATAGACGCGGCGTCAGCACCTGGGTTTGTGGGCGGTAGTTGTTCAATGTTTTCTGCGGCGCTCATCATTCTTTCCTGTTGGTTTCAGTGGTAACGATATACGAAAGATTCCAGAAAAAGAGTTCGGCGTCAACTGAAAGTTTGGTAATGAAAAAGGTCGTGAAATTACCGAGCGATTAACAAGGTTAAATACCAATAGGGAT
>JBLHNZ010000206.1:0-6991 GCA_047623245.1 Oceanicoccus sp.
TGAGTCTATGCTATCGCGAACTTTGACGCCTTTGAAAACGCGATGGCTCTTGATATCGCAATGGGCGGCTCGACCAATACCATTTTGCATTTTTTGGCCGCAGCCTAAGAAGGAGAAATAGATTTTACAATGAAAGATATCGATCGTCCCTCTTGAAAAGTCCCACAATTGTGCAAAGTGGCACCAAGTACGCCCCCCTTTCCATATGGAGGATGTGCATCGAGCTGGAGGAGTAATGGGGATCCTAGGTGAGCTTAATAGAGCCGGCCTGCTGCATAGTGAATCGCAAACGGTTCACAGTGAATCCTTACAAACCGCGTTGGATAAGTGGGATGTTACTGTAACTAATGATCAAGATGTTAAGACTTTCTATTCGGCAGGCCCTGCGGGAATACCCACCCAGACCGCCTTCAGCCAGAATACCCGATGGCCAAGTCTTGACGACGACCGAGTCGATGGCTGCATTCGCTCGTTAGAAAATTCGTTTTCCAAAGAGGGTGGACTAGCAATATTATACGGAAACATCGCGGAGGATGGCTGTGTAGTAAAAACGTCAGGAGTTGATGAATCTATTTTTTGTTTCCAAGGGCCTGCACACGTTTGTGAAAGCCAGGATAGCGCAGTTGACGACATTCTGAACGACCGTGTCAATAGTGGCGATGTTGTCATCATTCGCTATGAGGGACCTCAAGGAGGCCCTGGTATGCAGGAGATGCTTTATCCACGACTTATCTGAAGTCTAAGGGCCGAGGGAAAGCCTGCGCATTATTGACTGACGGCAGGTTTTCAGGAGGCACGTCTGGCCTTTCGATAGGCCATGCATCTCCCGAAGCAGCATCAGGCGGCGCAATTGGCTTGGTCCAGCAGGGTGACTGGATTAAGATCGACATCCCCAATCGATCGATTAATGTCGACTTGTCCGATGAGTTATTGGAAGCTAGGCGTGAAGCAATGAACAAAAGTGGACTTTAGCTTGGCAGCCCATTGAAGTACGCCCGCGCA
Organism: Oceanicoccus sp.; assembly: GCA_047623245.1. Classification (GTDB taxonomy): domain Bacteria; phylum Pseudomonadota; class Gammaproteobacteria; order Pseudomonadales; family Dasaniaceae; genus Oceanicoccus. Next base: position 1,003 of record JBLHNZ010000206.1, read on the forward strand.
AAATTTCTCCGGCTCTTATGGCCTACGCCAAAATGACCACGAGCGCAGACAAGGGGGCCGTTCGTGATGTAAGTAAGCTCGATTAGAAAACAACAGCCTGACGAAACGGGGACGAGCGCATTTGCGTACTCGTTTCCTCCCGCTAATTATTACCTCTAGCTCTTTTACTAAATTATGGCCTTTCTTTTAGATTAGCCGAAGTTTTTGTCATTTGAAAACCGGTGATTTCCGATTGCCTCGTAAGCGGCAGGCGCGACCATAGACCATATTTGTCGACTCGTTTTGGACATAGCGATGTATCAGCAGTTCAATTGTAAGATAGAGGCAAGAAGGAATCTGCGGGGAAGTACACCGAGTGGCGCGCTGGATGCTGATTTCAACCTCGTTAAGCTAGGGGCTGATCGATCACTTGCCATCAGCACTCTAGACGATCGGATTAAATAAAGACAGGTACAAAAAAGGCGCCTTTCTCAGCGCCTTTTTTCAAACTGCATGATATGGGGCGGTTAGCTATCCCGCAAACTTTTCTGACGCTCCAGCTCTTTTGCCATAAAGTTCATCCACTGCTTCGCGTATTTGGCACTTCGTTTGTCTTTAGCAGCAATCTTGAAGGCTGCCCGAGCAGACTTGTATTGCTTCAAATTGAAGTGAGCCATGCCCAAAATCAGATTTGCTGTGTCGGGGCGTTTCACGCCTCCCTTTTTCAAACCGTTTTTGCAAGAGTCGACAGCCTCCTTATATTGATCGCCATCGAGATAGACATTACACAGGCGCGTCCAGAGCTCACCCTTATCTGATTTCTTGGCGGCTTCTGCCATCCTAGGAATGGCTTTCTTAATTTCTTGAGACTGGCGCCATGCGTTACCTAGTACTTCTAGGTTTTTGGAAGTAGGCTCAACCACCTCATCGCGAATGCCTTTATCGAGTACTAGAGCGGCTTTATACGGAACATCGCTAGATAGAAGCATGTAGGCCATGTTTAAGACTTCTTTGTCTTTTTCCAACATGCCCTGTACATAGGCGGTTTCCATAGCCGCTAATTGCTTCGATTCGTCTTTCAGGTCACCGTGCATAGCTGACAAATGCTGCCAATACACCTTCTTGGGATAATGGGTTAGGAGCTTTTCAAGTATTTCTATGACTTTTTTTGTCTTATTTTGTTCGTAATAGAAAAACCGCTGCATATTGAACCAGTTTTCTTTCGGGATTTTCCCATCAGCTTCGTACATCGAAATCGCTATCTCGACATTCTTTAACGCGGGGTCAAATCTTTTTACCTGATTATAGGCTTGTGCTAGCAACACATAAGAATTCGCACCGGCGATTTCGGTCACTGAAAACCAATCATTAAGCGCTACGATGGCATTTTCCCATTCTTCGGTCACAAAATACATTTGCGCGAGACTATACCTAGCTGCAATTTGCACACCTTCGGGGCCGTCTGGGATAGCAATTATAGATTGATAACTCTTAATCGCGTTGGGGAAGTCTTCTTTTATGTAGTATATGTAGGCATAAGTATTAAGTACGCTGGCCTGTTCAGCTTCGTTTAACTTTCTTCGTGTCTCTGCCATCTCTTTAAGAATAGTAAGAGCTTCATCGTAGCTTTTGGCTTCGACGGCAGCATTTGCGAGAACCAGCTTTTCGTACACTTTAGGGTTCATCGCCTGCGTGCGCTTGGTTTTTCTCTCCTTCTTTTTTGGCGGAGCTTCTTTTTCTGATTGGGCGTTAGCCACACCCACCGATACATCAACTCCGAAAGGTTGAATGAGCGCAGGGACGATTGCCTGCGCTGCGATCAGCGGAATACTTATAACTAGCGCCTTTCCTAAACGAAAGACTGATTGAAGCCGTAATACATTCATAATTTTGTCGGTTCCGAAAATATGTTTTGCAGCCTACTATTTTTCGAGCTCATAGGTAAACTTGTTTTGAACACCAAATACTTCTGCAGCTTCACCATCAATAACTCGTGGCTTATATTTAAACTTACTAGCAGCCTTAATTGATGCACGTTCAAAGTACCCTGACGGCTCACAGTCTACCGCGACTGGGTCCCTAATCGCACCTGTTGTAGTCACGGTATATTCAACTATACAGTAGCCTTCCGTACCTCTTGATTGAGCTCTCCGAGGATACATTGGAGCAACTTTAACAATTGGCAAATACTCACCGTCAGCATTACTCAAGCCCCCTAAACCAATATCCAGACTCGCTGTCATCTTAGGCGTCATATTTACAGCGTCAGGATTTACCTCGGCATTATCGATGTCGGGCTGTTCCATATCCGGTGGAGGTTCTTCCGGATCGTCTGGCTTTTCAGGTTTAACGTCTTTAAGATTGGCTTCAATTGCCGTATCCGGCATCATGATATCTACTATCTTAATCCGTTTACTGTCATCAAGACCTTTGTCTGCCATTTCTATCAATGCAGGCATTAATATAAAAAGAATAGTAGTAACAATAAACGCTAGAATAGCGCCAAAAAGTAAGCGTAAATAATTCATAATGCCCTAGTCGTTTTCAGTGGCTAATGAAACATCGTAAACACCTGCAGCGCGCGATGCATCGAGGACAGCAACGACTGTTTCAGTACTTGACTTATTGTCAGCCTGAACAACTACCGCGCCCTTTGGGTTCTCTGCATGCATACGTTCAATAACTGAACGTACCGCACGTTTATCAACACGGCGCTTGTCGATCCATATTTCGTTAGTTGGACTAACCGCAATCAGTATGTTCACATTGTCTTTTTGCGAAGCCGTTGATGCTTCAGGTCGGTTAACCTCAATCCCAGCTTCCTTGATAAAGGAAGCTGTCACGATAAAGAAGATCAACATAATAAAGACCACGTCCAACATAGGCGTTAAGTCGATTTCTGAGGATTCTTCGTCACCCCCTCTTTTTATAGCATTTCTGCGCATGATAATTCTCTTAGTGGTCTGTTGTCAGATGATCTTCAAACAATTGACATTCACGGTTGGCAATCTGCGTAACATAGGTATTTGAAAAAACACCGGATAGTGCAGCCACCATTCCTGCCATTGTCGGTATGGTTGCTCTAGAAACACCGCCAGCCATTGACTTCGCGTCGCCACCGCCCGTAACGGCCATGACATTAAACACTTCAATCATTCCAGTGACGGTCCCTAAGAGACCTAGAAGAGGAGCGATTGCAACCAATGTCTGGATCATGGGTAACCCCGCCCTAATTCTTAGATTCGATTGCGATATCAACATAAGACGAATCTGAGAAGCATTCCAGGACTTTCGCTCGCGACGACCCTCCCAAACTGCAATTGCTTTATCGACATCTTTTCGCAAACCTGAGCGGAAATACCAAAAACGCTCAAATACTAAAGTCCACATCGCGAAAGTCAGGATGGCGATGAGCCATAATACATCGCCTCCCTGAATCATGAAGCGGCTTATTATTTCGAGAATCTCGTCGAGATTATAAACCATTTAGCTCTTCCCCAGCTTCGCTTCAGTATGCTCAGCAATGATGCCCGTGGTCTGTTCATCCAGTACATGTAGTACCTTCTTCGCTTGTCCGCTTGTGACTGTATGCAACAATACCGTTGGTATAGCAACCAGAAGACCTAAAACTGTAGTGACCAATGCTCCGGATATACCGCCAGCCATCGCTGTAGGGTCGCCAGCGCCGAAGATAACAATAGCCTGAAACACTAAGATCATATTGGTAACCGTACCAAGTAGTCCCATAAGAGGAGCAACTGCGGCAATGATTTTCAACATGTTCAGACCCATTTCGATCTTGGGTGTTTCCTTCAATACAGCTTCTGACAACTTCAATTCTAACGTTTCTGTATCCATTGACGGGTTTTCTTCATGAACCATCAAGACACGACCCAGAGGGTTGTTAGTATTGGCTTTATCAGATTTTAACTGAGCATTAACTTTCGCGTAAACCGATGTCAGTACCAACAAACGCCATATTGCCAGGACGAAAGCAAAAGCACCGACAGCTGCGATCGCTTTTCCGATTGCTCCACCTTGCTCAAAACGCTCGGCCATAGTGGGCGTGTTAATCAAAGCCGACAGGTATGAACCACCCAGCGGTCCCGTAGGATCTGCACCAAACGAAGAATAACCGCTTGTGCTATTAGCTAAGCCAGAAGCCCACCCGAGGTAGTTGTCTGTTGGCTGGCGCGCCAGAACTTCAAGAACACCATTTTCGTTATAAGATAGATATTTACCTTCGTCGGTAACTATATTATACGAACCTATTCGAACAACTTCGCGCTCTTCTTTTTCTCCACCCGGCTTCGATATAGTAGTGGTGAATCTAACTACTCGACCGGACTCAGTCATTTCACGCTGCATTTCGAACCACATACGTTCTATTTCTTCAATGCTTGGCAACTGATCGGAGCCACTCATCTTACCGATTAACTCGTCAAAAAAGACTTCACGATTTGGATACTGCGCACTTACCAGGGAGGTACCAAAATTGGAACGTAAGTCACCAGCGGCAGAGGTTAAATGGCCGAATAATTCGGTCAATGTACCTAAACGATCCTTCAGCTGCTTCTGCTTGTCGGCAATCGTCTGCTCATTGACTTCGAAATTGGCTTCAAGACGGGTCGAGCGTCTTTCCTCTTGAGCACGCATTCCTTCGGCATCTTTTAATAACTTAGCCTGACCATTTTTCGCGTTTCTAAAGCGTGCCTCTCTAGCCTTATTTTCTCTAGCTTCGTCAGTTTGACCCTGCTTTACAAAACCTAATAGCTGATCAAGAGTCTGAGCTTCTTGGGCGAAAAGAGAACCGGATGCAGTAGCCAGTAATGTACTTGCGGCAAATACTACCGACTTAATAAATTTATTATTCATTACTTAGCAGCCTCCGGTGCGGGAATAGGAAGTTTTAGGATATCGGTGGTGGCTTGCTGACGGGCAATACGCAAGCCTTTAATAATAGCGTTGCGGTATTCACCTTGATCCAGCTCGACAAATTGTCCAGCATTTTTATCCCACGCTCCCGAAACTTCAGTATCGGTAGTTTGATATAACAACGCGATGCGACCTACACGAAAGAAATTAACTTCTCGCTCAGTTCCATTGATGTCAATGGAACCTTTGTAAGCGTCGATCTTACGGCCGTATTCATTTTCAATCTTATACGCCTCAAGCACCTGCCGGAATTTCTCGGCAACAGATAAATCGGATCGGTCAACATTGGCTTTTAAGAACGCGATACGCTCGCCCCGCTCATCCATGTGGAAAGGGATGTCCAAGTTAACAAACTTCTCCAATCCATCAATCATACGAATAACCAATGGAGTAACCTGGCGCTGGATAACGGTAACCTGACCTATGGAATCATCGATATTACCAATGCGGGTAATTTGATTCGCAATTTGCTTTTCCAGACGCGTGTTGTAGACGCGTAAACCGTCGACGACTTTCATGACTGTTTTGTAGTCCTGAAGCAGATCACCGGTTTCGTTAGCTAATTTGTCGACAGCTGTTTGTGATTTGCTTGCAGCGGCAGTTTTAGCCTGACCAACCTTTAACACAGCGTCTACCGTGTTTGCTTGGGCTGTAGCGCCCAAAAACGCACTCAATGACAAGGTCATTGCAAATGCGACTGTTTTGAATCGATGCATAATCATGGGAATAGCATTTCCTTCAGAGAAGTTTGAAATTGCAGGTTTATATTATCTGGTACCGTTATTGCGTTAAAGCTTGGCAACTGAAAAGCGTTATAACTGTCCGTCACTGTGGAGTATTTTAATATTAAGCTTTTACATTAATCAACGCGAAAATCACTTTGAAGGCGAAGAATTCATGTTATTTTTTTTCGTGTACATTGGTAACAAAATTACGAGTAGATGAGTATCATAGTCGCCAAATTTGTAGCATTTTTGAAAATGAAAATTCATCAGCCGGCCCCTTTTCATAATTACTAGCCACTTTTCTTTCTTCGAACAGACTGTATTTTACGTTGCAAGCAATAAGAATGGTT
>JBLHNZ010000207.1:0-6913 GCA_047623245.1 Oceanicoccus sp.
GACGACTCTGACAGACTCCACGCCTTATGATGGATCCAAAGTATATAACAATTTTGGCGACCGTTACGTTTATGAAACCGGTACCAGCTGGCTTTCTTCGGGCACCGGCTCGACCCGAATGTGTGCCGAACATGAAGCCTCTTGTGGTTTTACTCCGGCATCTAACGGCCCTTTGGTAGATTGTAAATCAGAAGAAAACCACATTACGGCAGACAGTCGCTATGCCAGTGATAGTCGCAATAACAACCTCATTGCAGTGAGCTCTAATTACCATAATTATTTGCAGTCGTATTACCGTTATACTGTGTTGCAAACGGTCATGAAAGATCTTGTCGACGAAAATTATGATATCAACATGTCGTTGATGAGATTTAATGGTAGTTCCGGTGGTTATGTTTTTCATGAGTCCATTCTCGCGGAAGATGAAGACGACCCAAGCAATGCCAATCAGCAGTCTTTGCGTGACGCGATCGATGACATCTTTAAATTTTCTGACAGTACTCCCTTAACGGAAGTTCTATGGGAAAGCTATCGGTACCTTAAAGGCACAACGGCAGATTATGGCGATAACAGCGGCACTAACACCCCAAGCGGAGCCTATAGCTCGGGCACAACGTATAACTCTCCTATCGATTACGAATGCCAAAAAAGTCACATAATATTACTCACAGACGGAGCGCCAACCAACGACACAGGCAGAAATAGCATTATTCAAGGAAACAGCTATACCGGCAGTAATTGTAGTGGTAATTGTCTGGATGAGTTTACCGGATGGATTCGTAACAACGGTGCAAGTTTGAGAGATCATTCTACGCTCGACTTAACTCAAGACATTAAAGTTCATACTATAGGTTTTGGCCGTGCGACCGATGCTACTCTATTAAAGAATGCCGCCGCTAATGGTGGCGGTGATTACAAATCGGCATCTACAGCAGCAGAACTTTTACAGGCGTTTAAGGAGCTTGCTGGCCAGACACTTTTTGAGAAAGACACCTTTGTTGCGCCAGCTGTAGCGGTTAACGCCTACAGCGGTCTACAACACCGCAACGAACTCTATTTCGCCCTATTTCAGCCAACTTCAACGCCACGCTGGTCCGGAAATATAAAAAAATACAAGCTCAAAAATGGTAAAATCATGGATTCGTCAGCGACAGCTAAGGAAGCCGTCAATAGTGTCACAGGCTATTTTGATAAAGGTGCGTTGAGCTATTGGACCACTCCTACCAACTGGGATGGTTTGGACCACGACATGGATGGCAACGACAGCAATAACGAACCCGATGGTAACCAGATCGCCTATGGCGGCATTGCCTATGAACTCACCAGTCCAAACACCAGGAATTTATTTACCTATATAGGTTCTCCCTTAACCAACACAGGCATCACACCATCGCCGATCGATCTTTCTAGCGCAGAGCTACTCGACGGTAATACCGACATCACCACCAATTTGTTGGGGCTGGGTGCCAGCGACGCAATGACAGAAATTGAAAGAACAGACGTCATTACCTGGGCACGAGGAGGAGACCCGCTAACGCCGCCGCTCAACTATTATGTTGGTGATTTTATCCACAACAGACCTTCCGTGGTCACGTATACAACAACAGTTGACATTGACGTCGATGGAAATAAAGTCCCCACGTTTGATGACACCGTTTTCGCGGCCTCCAATGTCGGGTTTTTACACGCCATTGATACCGAAACAGGCAGTGAAGAATTCGCGTTTATTCCTCAGGAATTATTGGGTAATTTATCGGTTTATTACAAAGATACAGGGTCTTTCAGCGACAAGGTCTACGGTCTGGACGCTCCGATGACAATCTGGAGAAATGATGTTAACGGTAACGGCAATATCATTACTGCCGGATCAGTGGATACTGGAGACCACGTCTATATCTATCAAGCCATGCGCCGCGGCGGCACACATATGTATGCAGTTGATGTCACGTTAAGAACCAACCCGAAACTGCTTTGGCAAATTGACGGTACTGCCTATGACGGTACGCCGTCAGGCGATTATAAAGACTTGGCTCAAACCTGGTCAGTGCCGCAAAAAGCGCTGATAAAAAGGTGGGGTTGCACACCCGCTGATGAAGACGATGACAGCTGTGACAGGACTGTACTATTTTTTGGCGGCGGCTATGATACGGCTCACGACTCCGCACTCGTTCCAACGACCGGCGATAAAGGTAACGCGATTTATATGGTCGACGCCATCACTGGTGCTCTGCTCTGGTCAGCAGGTAAAACAGATCACGATCTAATTCTCAGCGATATGGAAAATAGCATCCCAGCCAATGTTACGGCGAGCGACGTTGATGGGGACGGGTACGTAGACTTCCTGTTTGCAGTCGATATTCAAGGTAATGTGTGGAGAATCGATTTTGAAGAAAGCGCTACTAACGTATCCAACTTTGCCTATGGTGGGAAAATCGCTGAGCTCGGTGGTACCGGAAATAATTTTCGGCGTTTCTTTAACGCGCCTGACGTCGCCTATTTCGCAGAGCGCGGTATAGCACCCTTTCTTACTGTCACGGTCGCAAGCGGATATCGCGCGTCTCCCAATGAGACGGACATCAATGACCATCTTTTTGTGGTGTACGATAAGCATGCACTTTATAGACCGACCGATATCAACGGTGACCCTGTATATGATTATGTGGGAGGAGCAAATGCAATCAGTATCTCTGATATCTCAGACGTTTCAAACGTATTGTCTGTACCCACAAAATATGGTTGGTATCGCCCTCTCAACGGCACGGGAGAAAAAGGCCTGTCACGAACAATAACCTTCGGCGACAAAATAGTAATGACGACGTTCCTCCCCTCAATTGCTGAAAGCTGCGAAGGGGCCGAGGGTAGCGGCCGCTACTACATCCTGGACGCACTAACAGGTGCTGAAGCCTTTAGCATTGAAAACGGCGGCGGTGGCGGTGGCAGCCTACCCTATCGAGAGCTTGCACACGGAGGTATTCCTCCAGAGCCTGCAGTAATATTTACCAATGAACCGGTCTGTATTGCGAACTGTAACGATGGGGATGACACTAACGATATTGAAGAAGAGAGAACTGACTTAGTTGTCTGTGTAGGCACGGAATGTCTTGACGACGCGCTAGACCAATCGATACAAAAAGCTTATTGGAGAGAAAATTAATGCTAACGCACGCGAAAATAAAAGGCTTTAGTTTAATCGAATTGACTGTGGTCATTGCCATTGTGGGGATACTCTTCTCTATCGCCTTACCACGGTATCAAATCTATAGCCTGCGCGGCAATCGCACGGAGGCCTTCGCCATTATTAATGAGATCATGCAAGCACAAGAAAGATATGCCGCAGACCAAGGGGCCTATACTGACGATTTGACAAACCTGGGGTATTTGGCGAGCCAGCCTTCCAAAGCCAACGATCATAAGTATGAGGTGACTGCATCGGCATGCGGAGCAGGTTTAGCAGAATGTGTTTTATTGACCGCCACCGCTCAGGGCTCCCAGAAAAATGATGATAACGATGAAGTTGACGGGCAGATAACGATTAATAGTCGCGGTACGAAAACGGGCTGGTAGGGGGTAAATGGAGCGTTGATTTGACAGACAATAAAAACCGGGAATAAATCCCGGTTTTTATTGTCTGCAGAATTACAGTTAATACTGCATTTGCATTTGAGAAGATCAGTTCACCTTTATGACCTGTTCTTCAATTTTTTTCTTCCATATCTGGGGCCCCGTTTTATGAATGGATTCGCCCAAATAATCTACCGCCACTGTGACCGGCATATCCTCCAAATCGAATTCGTAAATCGCTTCCATCCCCAATTCGGGAAAACCCACCACCGATGATGATTTAATCGCTTGTGCAACCAAATAAGCAGCGCCGCCAACGGCCATCAGATAAACAGATTCAAACTCCCTAATAGCATCGATCGCAACCGGACCTCTCTCAGCCTTACCGATCATTCCAAGTAAACCCGTTTTATCGAGCATCGTACGGGTAAATTTGTCCATTCGTGTCGCTGTTGTCGGTCCTGCGGGACCAACAACTTCTTCACCAATAGGGTCGACTGGACCAACGTAGTATATAAATCTTCCTTGCATAGAAACCGGTAATTCTTCGCCTCGCTCTATCATATCGACCATTTTTTTATGGGCTGCGTCGCGTCCGGTTAACATTTTCCCGCTTAGTAATAACGTATCGCCGGGTCTCCAGCCTTTTACATCCTCTCTGGTCACCGAATCAAGGTTCACTCGCTTAACATTACCTCCAGTCTCGCGCGTCACTTCAGGCCAGTCTTCCAGTTTTGGAGGTGTAAGTTTCGCTGCTCCAGACCCGTCTAAAGTAAAGTGGGTATGACGGGTTGCCGCGCAATTAGGAATCATCGCAATAGCCTTATTGGCTGCGTGAGATGGAAAGTCTTTTACTTTGACGTCCATCACTGTGGTGAGGCCACCCAAACCTTGAGCGCCTATACCCAGCTGGTTAACTTTTTCATGGAGCTCTAACCGCAGTTCTTCCGCACGATTGCTTGCACCACGTTCTTGTAAATCTTGAATATCGACTGGCTCTAATAAAGCCTCCTTTGCCAACAACATTGCTTTTTCAGCTGTACCGCCAATACCTATACCTAGCATGCCCGGAGGACACCAACCCGCACCCATTTCAGGCACACGATTTAACACCCACTCCACAACGGAATCTGAAGGGTTTAGCATCGCAAACTTCGATTTCGCTTCGCTGCCGCCGCCCTTTGCCGCAACATGTATCTCAACGGTATTACCAGGAACAATTTCATAATGGATGACCCCCGGCGTATTGTCTTTCGTATTGATACGAGCACCATCTGGATCGGCAAGTATTGATGCGCGCAGAACATTGCTAGGATCGAGGTAAGCACGGCGAATACCCTCATTACACATGTCTGTCACAGACATAGTCGCATCCCATTGCACTTGCATGCCGACCTTCAAAAATATTGTTACGATCCCCGTATCCTGGCAAATGGGACGATGACCTTCCGCGCACATGCGAGAATTAATCAATATCTGCGCGATGGCATCTTTTGCCGCCGGGTTTTGCTCTCTCTGATAGGCTTTGTCCATTGCCTGGATAAAATCTACGGGGTGGTAATAGGAAATAAATTGCAGGGCACCTGCTATGCTTTCAATTACATCATCTTGACGAATTACAGTCATGTTAAGCCAACTCCTTAGTAAACTTAATAGAAAATTATTGTTATGTCACTCATCAGTAACAGTTTAGAATTATGATGTTCAAACCAGACGCGACAAGCGAACGATTATCAATAAATGTCGCTGCTAAGCTCAAGCCTCCCCCTTCCCACACAACTCTCTAAGCAATAGTAGCGCTCAAAAACCTATTGAGGGGATAATTGAAGTTGACCTATCTTTTTCTTTAGCTCGACGACATCTCTGTTTAATTGACGCCGGAACCCATTTATAGATTCAACCCATTCTTCAGTTTCTTTAACTCTAAGTTCTAAATTAGCAACGGTAGAATTCGTTCGATTTACTTTGTCGCTCACAGACTCGATATTGCTTTCGTGACTCTCAAGTTTTCGCTGATTAGCCTTAACGCTATTTTGAGTATTTTTCACTTTATCAAGCTGCTTTCCTAAATCGGTAACAACCTGGCTATTTTTACTCTGAAGCAGTTTTGTGGAAGTGATAAACTTGTCACTATTAGCGATGCTTTTGTCGTGATTAGCCAGTTTTACATCATATTCTGCGAAACGCTCTTTGCTCTTTTTCCAGACGTTATCCCACAATTTTCGAATTTCAGAATCCATTTCGCGCGTTTTCTCCTTTATTGCGTCACTGGATTCACTCATACTTTCATCTGTCACTGACAACCGCTTTTCGAGGTCACTTATACGGGTTTCATATAAACGAATCGATTTTTCGGCAAACATGAGTTTTTGATACATAAACCCAGCCATTCCGGCAGTCGCCAACAGCACCAATACAACGACTGTCAATACAGTCTTCATTACACCAGATGGCCCGCCTTTTACATCGGGAACTTCACCCAGACTTGCAGCAAACGACCCCCTGGAACTTCCCCGTTGAAACGAGGCAATTTCATCATGTGCGGGAGCTATTTTTGGACCGTGATCAAGCTGATCATCATTTGAGGACATATAATTCTACACATCTAGTAAAAAAACAATTAACAGGCAAGTTTCAAGCCGCCATTATGTCACGGCTACTGGCAGCTTAAAACCTCCAACTTCCGCTGATACGAAATGGAGCTAATATCCTTAAATAGCTCTATTGGTTTTCTTTTTTCAAAAAAATAGTATATATAAATACTCAGGTTTACTAAAATGACTCGTTTAGTGGGATAAATCCCATACGTAATAACAAATTAATTAATTTTTTGGAGAATTCATGGATAACTTTATCAGTTTCGATTTGATATTTCGCTGGCTACACGTTTTATTTGGCATAACCTGGATAGGCCTACTGTACTATTTTAATTTCATACAGGGTGAATATTTCAAGGAAGCAGAACCCAGCGCGAAAGCCGATGCAACCAAAAAATTAGCTCCGCGTGCATTATGGTGGTTCCGTTGGGGCGCCATGTTTACATTTATCACGGGTGCTATTTTGCTCGTCGGCGTAAGACAGACTTACGGTATTGACGGTTATATTCTTATGGGCGCGTTGATGGGTACATTCATGTTCCTTAACGTTTGGCTCGTTATATGGCCCAATCAAAAAATCGTCTGCGGAATTGTTGAAGGCGATGCGGCTACAGCGGGCCCGAAAGCGTTGTTAGCCTCGCGTACCAATACTTTGTTCTCATTGCCAATGGTTTTGGGCATGATGGGATCTCAACACGGAACTGGCGCTGCCGGAAGCATTGTTGATTCTGCAAATGCAGGTGTTGCGCAACCTC
>JBLHNZ010000208.1:0-6911 GCA_047623245.1 Oceanicoccus sp.
AACTTGAAAACACGCCCCTTCCTAGAGCGAACCCATTGATCTATCGTTCTTATGAGGTTATCGCAGAAAAACTCTCTCACAGTTTAGCGGACGAAAGTAGACTCTCAGAGTCGGTAACTCAATGCTTATGGGCACAAACCCCACCACTTAAGAGAGGAGAAATTGCAAAAAAACTCTCCATGTCAGAACGTAGTCTCACTCGAAAACTGCATGGTGAAGGTACTAACTATTCGGAATTACTGACCCGCGTACAAAGCGAGAGAGCCACAAATTTTCTCAGTAACCGATCTCTTTCTGTAGCAGAAGTTGCCTACCGTCTCGGTTATTCGGAACCGGCTGCTTTTTCCCGCGCATTTAATAAGTGGCATGCAATGTCGCCGCTGCAGTGGCGACATTCCTTTACTAATAAGTCTTTGCTACAGGACATCTAAAATGTTCTCACAACAGAAACGGGCTCCACCAATACCGATTTTTCCAACGATCAAAAAGCCGAGTCCTGCCAAAAAAAACGTATTCAACGAGGCTCTAGTCGGGTGGTATGCTCTGTTGCATCGAGCACCTTTTTCTTAGAAAAGAGTAAAGGAAAGTACTCACCTTTGTTCCAAGGCTCGAAAAGATCGGCATAATGATGGCTTCTTGGATCTGCTGCTTGACCCGGACCGTTCGTCGCTCGCGCTAGATCCCAGTCGTCTGTATCTACAACTATTCGAAAACTCGCTCCCGACCGCTGTCTATTTCCATGGTTAGCATTCAAGGTATTACTCGCCCCACCCCGTGCTAAAGGAGGTATATTGACACTCAATTGACGATTGGTAGAAAGTAGATGGCTTAGTGGATGAGTTATTTCGGCATAGTGAAATTGACCGTATTTCCAAGTGGAAAAATCTTCACCGGCATTTTCGGTAAGGTATTCTACCGCCGTTTTCAAACTCTCTGCTATGAGCCGATCACGATTCTTTAGCGGATGACTACCAAACAGATAGCCCGGCGCAGCAACTAACCATTCGAGCATTTTGTGACGACTAAGACTGGGGACACCCTCGATTTGATCACTGGGTATAAAGCGGGTTTTCAACGCTTTTAGCATTTCCTGTTCCCATATGTCATAGAGAGCAGCAGCAGCACTTTCACGTCCCATTTGATAGTCCCAATTCTTTAACAGAGACGTAGCTCGAGATTCACTCCCCCTGAATTTCAAGGCTAGGATCATGGGTACTAGTTTTTCGGCTGTCATAGACTTATTGTCATATTGCAAAGCCATACTGTCTTCAATGCTATGTTTTTCCAGACTACTCATAACTTCTCGTAAACGAAAAATTCGAGCGGGGTCTGAATAGAAATCTGAAAATACATTAGGATAACCATCGGGCACATTAAAATTGTTGGCGGTTCCGTACCATCCCGACAGTGGATTGGACAAATGAGGCATCGACTTTATTGGAATGTATCCATTCCACTCATACTGACCGTTGCCGGGTATGGGGAGGCTCCCATCCCATCCAAAACGCACTGGCGAAAGCCCCACCGACTGCCAACCGATATTTCCCATCTTATCGGCCCATATCATATTCTCACCAGGTAGCCCCGAGTAACTGCAGGCCTCCCGAAATTCTTCCCAGCTGCCTGCCTGATCCATCCGTAAGCTGGCAAGATAAGGGGCAGCCCCCAAGTCTAACCATGCGGCTTTTAAGCCATAGGCTAAATTATTCTGACGATCTTCAAAAATCACGGGGCCATGAATAGAATATTTTAGGTTGAATTCCTGAGCTGTCTGCCCTCGCACATCAACCAGCGTCTCCTCGATATGCATATCCTTCCAGCCACCGTTATATCGATACTGATTAGGGTTGTCAGGATTTGTTTCATATACATAAAGGTCTTCTTGATCAATTCGGAAAATGGTCAGCCCCCATGCACCAACGTCATTGTGCCCTATCGATATTCCGGGCAACACTGGCTCTCCCGCGCCAATCACATTCCATCCTGGCTTATCACCCGCAGCCGGAGCATTTAGATGCACCAAATAACGCAACGAAGGACTCTGGATAGTGCGGTGCGGATCATTTGCCATCAGTGGTTTTCCACTTTGGGTCTTACTTCCGGCAATAATCCAGTTGTTGCTACCGAGATTATTAATGCCTTCAATGGGATCGTCAAAATAATCTGGGGCTACAGTACCGCCAACACTATGCACAACGCTGCTATTCACTGTCGTCAAATTCTCTCGAGAAGGCGCAGCGAGATCTGAGGATTCAAACGACGGCATGCTCCTCGATGCCCGATAAGAAGCCATAATCTCACTGTCTATTTTTGTAAGATCAATCCCCGGAAAGGCTTGTAAGTATGTATCGCGATAAAAAGGCAAATATTGGCGGGTTTTGTCTTCACCCAGTGTGCTGATTAGTTTTGAGAGCATTATTTCGTTAGAGATACCTCCGGTAAGAGCATTGTGCCGAGATACCACAACCTCTGGCGTCCAATAACCTGGACGTATTCCGAGCATTGAAAATTCAAAAGGAAGTAATTCAGGCGCCTTTTCTGTCTGTTTTATGTAGGCGTTCACGCCTGCAACAAATGACGTTATTATTTCTACGCCGTCGGCATGGTAGTGAGCCATTTCAGCCTGAATATCACCACGAAAGCGTAACAACCTCGCGCCCTTGTCGTGCTCTATTGCTTTCTTGCCCATGATTTCCGACAGTGTTCCCGTCGCCTTTCGACGCCATATTTCAAATTGAAACAATCGATCCCGAGCCGCGCTATAACCTTGAGCAAAAAATAGATCGGCTTGATTTTTGGCATAGATGTGCGAAACACCCCATTTATCTTTGGCGATATCGACCATCGATGTCAGACCTGCAACGTCTATTCGGCTAACACTTTCTGCGCTACCAGACCCTCGATCATCTGCAAAATTACTTGAAGCGAACGCAACTAGCGCGATGGCCAACCCTGTTTTTATTTTAAGACTCATAAAATTCCCCTGCAATTCCAGAACACTTTAAGCAAAAAAGCTCAGAAAAGAAACAGCGCGCCTCGACTAAACATTCATGGTTCTGTGACCATAGGCAGTGAACCAATATGAATTTGACTGCACTATTGAGATTGTAATCATGCTACCGTTTCACTACGAACTTTGGGTACAGAGAAAAAACCTGCACGGCAAATTTTTGTGTTGGACTAGAGACAGTTTTTGCTAATATACCCAGACATTTTCTCTATTATCTTCCCTAAGCCCATTGGTAGATACTAATCACTTAACCGGAGTTCCCGTGAAGATTCGAATAGACGACTTAAAGGGCCCAGAAGTCGCCCAATTATTGCACGAACATCATGCAGACATGCTTCGGCATTCTCCACCTGAGAGTGTTCATGCACTCGATCTTTCAGCGTTAAGAGCTGCCGATGTTACCTTCTGGTGCGCGTGGGACGGTGATCAGTTAGCGGGGTGCGGTGCACTCAAGCAGCTTAGTACCACACAAGGCGAAATAAAATCCATGCGTACATCGGAACAGCATCTTCGAAAAGGCGTAGCCAGCGAAATACTGAGTTTTATACTCGAAGAGGCGACGAACCGTTTTTACTCTACGATTTTTTTAGAAACGGGTGCATTGCAAGCTTTTGAGCCAGCTCAAGAGCTTTATAAACGGTTTGGCTTCAGTTACTGTGATGCCTTTGCCGATTATACTGAAGACCCTTACAGCGTCTTCATGGAAAAAGTACTACGCTAGACCAATCGTCTATCACACAAGAAGTAAATTCCAATGACGCCCGCCATTCGTTTGTTAAAGAAAAACAAGATTTTCCATATCGTACATCAATATACACATGAATCCGACACCAGTTCCTATGGCTCGGAGGCGTCTGAAAAGCTGGGTATAGTGGCGACAAGAGTTTTTAAAACCATAGTTGTAAGCCTTGAAAAAAAAGAGTTAGCTGTTGGTATAGTCCCCGTTTCAGCCATGCTGAATATGAAGAAAATAGCGAAGTCTGTTGGTGCAAAAAGAGCGGTTATGGCGCTACCAGCTGATGTAGAGCGTTCAAGTGGGTATATACTTGGTGGAGTCAGCCCTTTAGGCCAAAAAAAACGACTCAAAACGGTTATCGATTGCTCTGCAGAAACTCATGAAACCATTTTTGTGAGCGCTGGCCGTCGCGGCTTAGAGATAGAGCTAAGCCCATTAGATTTGAAAATTCTGCTTCAGGGAGCCTTCGCTGACATCGCCCTCTAGATTGCGTGTAGAATCGCAAAGAACCTAGCGTAAAATAATCGCACACCATTGCTAATCCTATTGTAGGAAAAAAATGACAATCAATGTATCAGAACCCACATCAAATGACCGCGAAAATTGGGAAACCCTTTATTATGGATATGCTGAATTTTATAAAGTGCCACTGAACAAAGAAATCCTGGATAATGTTTGGTCTTGGATTTTTGACAAAGACAATAAATTTTATGCCCTTTTGGCGAAAGACGATGAAGGCGGTGCGCTAGGCCTGATACATTATCGTGAAATGCCATCGCCCTTAAGAGGCAAGGCCATTGGCTTTCTCGACGACCTTTATGTATTGCCAGAAAGCCGAGGGCTTGGGGTGGTAGACGCGTTATTTGAGGCACTCGAAATATCGGCCAATCGTCACAACTGGCCTATGGTAAGGTGGATTACAGCGGACGACAATTATAGAGGACGCGGTGTTTACGACAAAATCGCGGATCGAACATCTTGGATAACCTACCAGATGCCAACACAATAATTACATCGACAGCTGTAAGGTGATAAAGGTAGGCAGTCTCTATAAAAATTATTAGCCCATTGAGATTAATCAAATAACATTCTGAAAGAGACTTTTATGACTTTTGAAGCCGTTACGTTGGAAGGCCATCTCGTGAAACTCGAACCGTTAACGGTTAGACACAAAGAAGAACTGTGTCACGCTATAAACGACGGTGAACTATGGAATTTGTACGTAACACTGGTACCTCGTCCAAAAGACATCGATAGTTTTCTAAGCGCAGCTATAGGTATTTATAATGATGCGACTGGCCTCTGCTTCGCTACCATCGACAAAAAGACCGGTAAAGTTGTAGGTTCCACGCGATTCATGAAAGCGGACTTCCCGAATAGAAGAGTTGAAATCGGTTCCACATTTCTCAGTAAGAGTTCGCAAAAAACGCGCATCAATACTGAAGCAAAATTGTTAATGCTTGCTTATGCATTTGAAAAAATGAATTTCAGTCGAGTGGAGTTTTTGACAGATCACCTCAATAGTAAGTCCCGCAATGCCATTGTACGTCTTGGGGCCAAAGAAGAGGGCCTCATGCGAAATCATATGATAATGCCGGATGGTCGTGTTAGAGATTCTGTCATTTTCAGTATTATAGAAAATGAATGGCCCGGTATTAAACAACATTTAATGTTTAAACTGGACTTAACGAAACCGGGTGAAGAGAACAGTAAGATATGATGCAGTCAACTAAAGCCGCGCTCCTCTCCTTTTTCGTTTTCCCTGGCGCAGGACACATCTATTTAAAGAAGTATTTGTCTGCGGGTATACTCGCCAGTACAACAGTAATTTCTTTGTATTTTATAATAGTCGAAACCATTGCTAGTGTTCGGCAAGCATCTGAAAAAATTCTAAACGATGGTACAGAGCTCGGCTATGCTGCTATTTCTGAGCAGGTGGCTCGACAAAATGATGTGTCCTCCTGGCAAGCGGTTGATATTGCATCGATCGTACTCTTGATAGTCTGGGTAGGCGCTATCATAGACTCATACCGAATTGGACGAAGTCAAAACAAAGAGAGTTAAAGCAGAAGTTAAAGTACTTACTAAAAAAGTAGCTACCCCTGAAATCTGGTTCACAAAGTCAAGAGTCGAAAATTTTTCTTTCTCAATAAAAAAAGTGAACATTCAATGAAGCTTGTCATAGGCAACAAAAACTACTCTACTTGGTCCTTAAGACCCTGGCTACTGCTGTCGGGCTTTGACATAGACTTTGAGGAAATTCAAGTTTCTCTCATGGCAGACGGCTTAAACGAACGGTTAGGAGAATATTCGCCAACGGCAAAAGTGCCCGTTCTTATCGATACCGATGTAACAGTATCGGACTCACTGGCAATTTGTGAATATGTGTCGGAGAAATATCTCGACGGCCGTGGTTGGCCTGAAGATGAACTAAAACGCGCACAGGCGAGAGCTCTTTGTTCCGAAATACATTCAGGGTTTGGAGCGCTGCGTAGTGAGCTACCAATGAATTGCCGAGCACTTCGGAAAATTGAAATATCCACAAGCGCCCAAAAAGATATCGCGAGAATTGATACAGTCTGGTCAGAATATACTCAAGAAAATGAAAATTTTGGGCCCTGGCTTTTCGGAAATTTTTCAATTGCGGACTGTTTCTTCGCGCCGGTCGCATTACGATTTTTAACTTACTCGATACCTTTGTCTACATCGTCTCAAAACTACGCTAATCAACTACTACATCATCCCTGCATAATTAACTGGCTTGTATCAGCGAACAGAGAAACAGAAATTATCGAAGAAGATGAAGCAGGATTAGAATGACCAACACTCTTCCTAAGGACGGTGACTTATATGTTCATCCGCAACACAAATGTAGTTGGTGTCAAGGTCTAGCACTAATTGTTCATGCCGAAAAAAATCGCATGATCGACTGTAATAGTCTAATGAAACTGTAGAGGTTTATAGCTTAAAATAAGTGAAACCTAAGGTATCAAAATGACTAGAAAACAGAAAATTACAATCAGCCCTCAACAGAAGCTCGAATACGCAAAATTAATGGTTGAGGAAAATTACACCTACAAACAAATACAAGATATGTCAGGGGCTTGTTCTTAAGCGGTTGGTCGATTGAAAAAGCAATATACATTCGAATTATCAGGTTATACA
>JBLHNZ010000209.1:0-6908 GCA_047623245.1 Oceanicoccus sp.
CAGAAACTCGTCTTTGCGAGCGAAGCGCGGCAATCTCATCGTGTAGAGTGTACATAATCATCTGAATTGGAGCGGCCTGCAGGAGATTGCCGCGCTACCGCTCGCAACGACATTGTTTAAAACGCCGATTTTTGAATAGGCACTAGTTAGTTAAGGCTTTGAGTCCGATATAGTTTTCCCAGCCGTAACTGAGGGAAAATTGGGTCTCGAAGCCTCCAAAAAATTTTACGTATCCAAGGTCACTCCCAATGTTATTACTGACTTTGGGATTCTTGTGAGTTAAAAATTTCGTATATCCTGGAATTCTCAAAAGCCGGACAATGCGCTTTTTCGGTAAATACCTAACGCAATAACTAAATTCCGATGAAGGCTTGTCGACAAAATGGACTTTGCTATCTAGCGTAAGTTTAGTGCCGGACTGCTTTCGTATATCGACAAATGATATTTAGCTTTAATCGGTTTCGACAAAACCATAGAGTAAATCTTTTTTCTCATTTGGGGAAGTATAAGGCGTATCCGGTTATTATCTGAAGGAAGCTTCTGTTAAACTTCCCAGCTATGGATGTATCTTATATTCTCAACGACTTAAATGACCCCCAGCGTGAAGCTGTCGCTGCGCCTGCTGGTAATCTATTGATTTTGGCAGGAGCGGGAAGCGGTAAAACTCGTGTTTTGGTGCATCGAATCGCCTGGTTAATTCAGGCGGAAGGCGCGTCGCCGAACAGTATCTTATCGGTGACTTTTACCAACAAAGCAGCGCGTGAAATGCGCTCTAGAATCGATGAGCTACTGGGGGCGTCGAGTGGTGGGATGGGTACGCCACGAGGTATGTGGGTTGGAACTTTTCACGGTATAGCCCACCGCCTACTGAAAGCTCATTGGAAAGACGTGGGTCTGCAAGAAAATTTTCAAATTCTCGATAGCGATGATCAACTGCGAATAATTAAACGCATTCATAAAGAGTTAGAGCTCGATGAGACGCATTGGCCGCCACGGCAGTCGCAGTGGTTTATTAATGGGCAAAAAGATGAGGGCCGCCGCGCCGCGCACATTGAGGACTATGGCAAAGATTTAAACCACAGCATGATGGTAAGAGTTTATCTTGCCTACGAACAAGCATGTGATCGCCAGGGTGTTGTGGATTTCGCCGAGCTGTTATTACGAGCTCATGAACTATGGTTGAAAAACCCGGCTATTCTTAAACACTACCAAGAACGCTTTCGGCATGTTCTTGTCGACGAGTTCCAAGACACCAATACAATTCAATATGCCTGGTTGAGAGTACTGTCCGGTAAAAAAATTCCGGTCGTCGCCGTAGGTGACGACGATCAGTCGATCTATGGTTGGCGCGGCGCGAAAATTGAGAACATCCAACAATATTCCAAAGATTTTCCAAACACCCAAATCATTCGTTTGGAACAAAACTATCGGTCTACCTCTACCATATTGGCGGCGGCGAATGCTGTTATCGAAAATAACAGCGGTCGCCTTGGCAAAGAATTATGGACGGATGGAGAAGAGGGAGAATTAATATCATTGTATGCAGCTTTCAACGAGCAAGATGAGGCCCGGTTTGTAGTCGAACGAATTGAAGAATGGGTAAAAGAAGGTAAAAACCGGTCGTCTAGTGCCATATTGTATCGGTCAAATGCTCAATCACGAGTATTAGAAGAAGGATTGATCCGTGCGGGCGTGCCCTACAGAATTTACGGCGGACAACGCTTTTATGACCGCCTCGAAATCAAAAATGCGCTAGCTTATATGCGCTTACTTAATAATCGCGACGATAACACTGCGATTGAAAGAGTCATTAATACTCCAACTCGAGGTATCGGAAATAAAACCATCGAGATGGTACGTGCATATGCGAGGGAGCACGAATTGTCACTTTGGGGGGCAGCCAAAAATATCGTTACACAAAAGCTGTTACCGAATCGCGCTGCCAATGCCCTCCTGCAGTTTCTAGATCTGATTGATACCATCGACACCAATACCGACGAACTCACCTTGCATGATTTGTGCGATCATGTTGTTAGTATTTCCGGGCTTATCGATTTTCATCAAAAGGAAAAAGGTGAAAAAGGTCAAGCTCGAGTTGAAAACTTACAGGAACTGGTTGTTGCAGCCAGGCAATTTGAAGCGGACGATGAAAACATTTCGCCATTGCAAGAGTTTCTCGATAGTGCCGCATTGGATGCCGGTGAGCAACAAGCTGATGAATTCGAAGATAGTGTGCAACTAATGACACTACACTCCGCCAAAGGCCTGGAGTTTCCGTTGGTCTTTCTGGTCGGCATGGAAGAAAATTTGTTCCCTCATAAAATGTCGATGGAAGAGGCTGGGCGTTTAGAAGAAGAGCGGCGTCTTTGTTACGTTGGCATCACGCGTGCTATGGAAAAACTGTATATTACCTATGCTGAGTCCCGGCGTATGTACGGCGATGTTAACCAGAACAGACCCTCCCGTTTTATTCGGGAAATCCCAAAGGAGCTCGTTCAGGAAGTCCGGCTCAATACGAATATCAGCCGTCCAGCCAGTTACGCACCCTCTGCAATTTCCGATGGTTACAATGTCCCTGAAACCGATATAAGACTTGGGCAGCAAGTATTTCATTCAATATTTGGTGTCGGTACGATTTTGAATTTTGAAGGTCGCGGGGCGTCGGCAAGAGTTCAAGTGAACTTTGACGACGAAGGCAGTAAGTGGCTGGTGTTACAATACGCTAACCTTGAAGCACGATGAAACTACTCTGACTAGATCAGTAAAACAGGAAAACGAATGTCCAAAAATAATAACTATAATCCCGTAGTGATTCTGTTACTTGTTGCAGCATTTGTCACGGTTTCCTGGCTATACGTTATCGAGATAGATTCATCGGCGAAGGACTTCGCTGGTATGGCAGCAGAACTCTCTCCTGATGGGAGCCTGAAAAGCGAACGTTCAGAAAAGCATTTCGAATGGAAAATGGTAACGTCATGGCCGAAGAATTTCCCCGGGCTGGGTACTGCCCCTGAACATTTTGCCCAGGCAGTCGAACGGATGAGCAATGGTCGTCTCACTATTAAAGTTTACGGTGCTGGAGAAATTGTACCGGCGATGGCTGTTTTTAGTGCGGTTTCCCAAGGGACCGCAGAAATGGGGCATAGTGGCGCGTATTATTGGAAGGGAAAAATCCCGTCGTCGCCGTTTTTCACGGCTGTACCTTTTGGTTTAACAGCACAAGAACAAAATGGCTGGCTTTACTACGGTGGCGGGCTGGAACTGTGGCGAGAGGTTTACGAGCCCTTTAATCTTATACCGATGGCGGGAGGAAATACTGGCGTGCAAATGGCTGGTTGGTTTAATAAGGAAATTAAGTCGCTCGATGATATCAAAGGCCTTAAAATGCGTATTCCTGGTGTCGGTGGAGAAGTATTTAGCCGTGTCGGAGGCACTGCTGTTACGATGCCTGGGGGCGAGCTATACACGTCTTTACAAACTGGAGTTATTGACGCGACCGAGTGGGTTGCACCCTATAACGACATGGCGCTAGGCCTACACGAAGTCGCAAAGTATTATTACTATCCAGGCTGGCAGGAACCCGGACCTAGCTTGGAGCTATTGGTTAATAAAGACGCCTTCGCAACATTACCAAAGGATCTACAAGCAATCGTTGAGGTCGCAGCTCGGTATGCTAATCAGGACATGTTAGACGAGTATACAGCGCGCAATAGCTCTTCTCTCATCGACTTGGAAAAAAACTATAATACAAAAATATTAAAGTTACCCGACGATGTTCTCAGAGAGCTAAAGAGGGTGTCGGAAGAATACCTTGAAGAGCTAGGTGCTCAAGATGAGATTACTGCGAAGGTATACAAATCATGGAAAGCTTACGCGGATAATGTAAAAGAGTACCATCATATTTCCGAGCAAGCTTATATTAACGCCCGCGACCTAGAATAAGTGGTACGGTCCCCGTTTGAAAAATTTTAGCTTTAGCATCTACGCGTATGACATTCGTGGTGCCGGATAGAAGTAGTGCTACTAAGAAATCCGCGGTCCTGTAAGTCGTATTAAATGTAGGGACACATTAGCTGAGCAATGAGTTTATTGCCCCGGTATGGATTGCGGTCTTCCTTTGCTATCGAGAGAAACGACGACAAACCCACCTTCCGTTACTTTGATAGGATTGAAACTTACTTTGTGTTTTATCCAAACTTCAACGTTAATTCGAATAGAACTGCGACCTACCTCAATGACATCAGTGTAACAGCTCACCACTGCGCCTACATGTACAGGGGTGAGTAAAGCCATGCCGTTAATCGCGACAGTGGCGACCCGGCCTTTCGCGATTTGCATGGCTGTAATCGAACTAGCGACGTCCATTTGTGATACCAGCCAGCCTCCATAAATATCTCCGAAGGCGTTAGTGTCTGAGGGTAGCGCAACGACTTGTAAAGCCAAATCGCCGGTCGGGGTTGGGTCTGTATCAAAATCGATATCGTTCATGTGGAGTCCAAACTTGTTAGAAATGACGAAAATTAATTATTAAGCGACGCATTCTATACGGTGAGAAGCATTTTGTAATGAAAAATAGGAACGTGCAATACTACTATTTCATCATCGCGGGTAATGTTGTTACGAGACCAGGCCACAAGGCGATCATGGTCAGCAAGAGTAGCTGGATCAGAATGAAGGGTATGACGCCGCGATAGATATCGCTAGTCTTAACCGACGACGGAGCTACGCCACGTAAATAGAAGAGGGCGAAACCGAAAGGAGGCGTCAAAAAAGAAGTCTGTAGATTTATTGCTATCATAATACCGAGCCAAATGGGGTCTATACCCATCATTAGCAAAATGGGTGCGACGATGGGAACCACGACAAACGTTATTTCTATAAAATCGAGGATAAAACCGAGTAAAAATATGACTAGCATCACGATGGCGGTAGCGCCAATGACACCACCGGGCATCTGTTGGAATAAACCGTGAATTAGCTCTTCGCCTCCAAAACCTCGAAATACCAGGGAGAATACGGCCGCGCCAATTAGAATCATAAATACCATACAGGTCACTTCTAACGTTTGTCGTCCGACCTCTTGTAGCCTTTTAAAGTGTAGTTCTTTCTTAACAAATGCTAATAACGTCGCGCCCAGCGCACCGACGGCTGCAGCTTCCGTAGGTGTGGCTACACCCATCAATATTGAGCCGAGAACCGCGACAATCAGAAGTATCGGAGGCATCAACCCCTGTATTAGTTGAATAGCCGAGGGTTTATCATCGATCGAAGCTAATGGAGCCGACTCCGGTTTGAGGCGCGTATAGATCAGTATGTAGATGATATATAGTGATACAAGAAGCAAACCAGGAATTAAAGCCCCCACGAATAGGTCGCCAACTGACACGGTTTTGGGATTATAGATGCCCATTGTTAGTTGCGCTTGTTGGTAAGCTGAAGAGAGAATGTCTCCTAGTAAAACCAGCGCGATTGAGGGAGGGATTATTTGCCCTAAGGTTCCGGTCGCCGTAATTGTACCGGTGGCCAATTTAGTGTCATACCCGTTGTTGAGCATGGTTGGTAGTGACATTAAGCCCATCGTCACAACCGTTGCGCCTACGATACCGGTGCTTGCTGCCAGCAGCATGCCAACAATCACAACAGAGATTGCCAGTCCACCCCGTAACTGTCCAAACAGAGCTGCCATATTACTCAATAACTGCTCGGCGACACGGGACTTTTCCAGCATAATTCCCATCATAATAAACAGTGGAATGGCAGCCAGCGACGTATTATTTATCGTGCCAAAAATTCGATTAGGTAGTGCGCTGAGAAATGAAGAGTCGAAGTGACCGCTAATAATACCGGCACCGGCAAACATCAACGCGGTACCGGCTAAGCTGAAGGCGACAGGATACCCTAGCATTAGTACCAGACAGACTGCGGCAAACATGATGAGCGGAATATATTCAACCATGGTTTCTATTCATCTTCCTCTATTAATATCAATGCATTACGCAGTATTTCGGCGACTGCCTGTAAGCCCAAACTAATGGCCAAACCGGGAATCAGGGTTTTTAGTAGGAAGACGGCGGGAATTCCGCCTGGTTCGGGAGATACTTCCAATATTTCCCAGGATTGAGCAACAAAAGCCCAGCTGATAACAAAGATATACACACATAAGGGCAATAGAAAAATAATGCCGCCCAGGCTATTAATCCATGCTTGGCCACGTTTGGAGAAGTTTCGATAAAAAATATCGACACGGACGTGAGCGTTTTCTTTAAGCGTGTAGGCAGCACCGAGCATAAATACGCTGCCATGCAGATAAATTGCGAATTCCTGAAGGCCTATTGAACCGATCTGAAATACATAGCGAAGAGTGACAACAATACAGACAACGGCCATCATCAACAATGTGAGCCAGAGTAGTAATCGCCCAGAAATATCGGTTAATGTGTCGATGGAATATTGGATTGTACGGATTATGTGCATAGTCTGCTTTCCGCTATTTTGGCGGTAGTTTTATTGTTGCGGCATTATAGCGGAGCTATTCACCCTTAGCACGGAAGCTTTTGATCATAATTTGAATTTGGAAGGTCAGGATCTCGAAACTGGCCAGACGACGGGCGAATCTGTTAAAGTGCCCACTGAATTGATTCAATGACCCAGTAGTTAGTCTTGCTCTGTACCTAATGACCGGTGTTATCGCCAATACTTTAGAACTACTCTCATTCATTACAGGACAATCGATAATGCCAAAAAGATTTTTGTCAAAGGTCCATCTACCTCTCATAATGTTGGCAATTGTATTGTCTGGCTGTGACAATAAGTGGGAAAACATGCCGGACGATGAGTTAGCGGCGAAGTCCACAGACTGTTACGGTGATTCTCTTTCTACGGCGATGATCCAAGTTTGTAAAAATTAT
>JBLHNZ010000210.1:0-6821 GCA_047623245.1 Oceanicoccus sp.
TGACCCGCTGACACCGAGCTTTCGCGACTATGCACAGACAGGCTTTTCGCCGTTGCAAAAACTTAACGCCCGCACGTTCGTACAACCTTCCGCACGTCCGGCGCTACGCATTGAAAGTGATGGTCTAAGCAGTAGATACCTCGTCGGTAATCGATTATCGGTATTAGATGACAACCTTGTGTGGCAACCAACGAACCGGTCCGCACTTAAGCTTAGCGCCGACGGACAAAGCCCTTCGGAAATCGATTACAATGTATTTACGCTCGACAACCATCATTTCAATACGGCCGCAAACGTTAATTCTTTAACAATTTATAGCCTCAAACGACAAGAGTATCTTTTTCTACCTCCTAACAGCTCCCTCGTTTCAGGAAATTTTAACGAGCTATCGAGGGATGTTAATCAAGTCTGGTCGGCCTCCTTCGATTCAAACGCCAGCAGAAATTGGGACGTTACTACTGCCATAACGTCGACGCCCGAACCGATCGACCCGGCGACACTTTTACTTCCAGGTTTTTGGGATAAAAAACTCAATGACAAAAGTGTATCTTTTCGAGAAGCGGACCGTTTAGCGACCGTAGAAAACATTGCACACTATTTCAGCTCCCGAGAGTATTCGCTTAGCGTCGATTTCAACGCCGATAAGCCACTCCACGATTTTTTTCTTAGCGACAAGCCTGCCTATTGTTTTTGGTTCGCAACAGGCACAACCCTTGCTCTACGAGCGAATGGTATTCCGAGCCGAATGGTTAGCGGATATCTGATCCACGAAAAAATCGCGCCGAAACTGTGGCTGGTACGGGAACGAGACGCACACAGTTGGGTAGAATGGCAAGACCAGGCCGGTTTTTGGCATACTCTAGATCCGACACCTGCCGCTATGATCAACTATTTTGACGGTTATCAATCTTCCGTCTTCAGCCATTGGTATCACATTATTGCCAATCGAGCGCAAATCCTCATTGATCTAATTTTGGCCGACGAAATGATGACCAACATCATAAGAACTGTGAGCATAATCATTCTGTTGATTCTCTTCAGGCGGGAATATCGACGCATCCAGCACAGTGCTGATAGCGTAGTTTCGAAACAATGGAGCCGCATTTGGACTCAATTTCTCGGTATTTGTAAACTACCCGATAATAGTACGTGGACGGCGTCCCATTACATCGACAATCTTCCCGACACCTGGACGGAAAAAAGAAGAGACACAGCACGTCTTTTTTTGCGACGTTATACAGACCAACGGTTTAGCCAACATCCACAAAATGTGGCTGAAGAAATGGAAAAGTTATTAGTAGAACTTAAAAAAAACCACTAGAACTCGCCATAGCAAACAGCCATTCATGGTTTTGATGGTAAGCTAATGGCAATTTGAACATAACAAGGCAGAAAACAATGGAATTAGACGTATATCTTTCAGGTGAAATACATACAAATTGGCGGGAACAAATCATCGAAGGCTGCAAAAAGAATGGCTTGTCGATTGCCTTTTCGTCAGCGGTCACCGACCATCAAGCGAGCGATAGCGCGGGAGACTTATTAGGCGCTGAAGACAACAGTTTTTGGCGTGACCATAAATCCGCCAAAATTAACGCTATTCGTACAAAAACACTCATTGAAAACTGCGATGTAGCCATTATTCGTTTTGGAGAAAAATACAAACAATGGAATGCAGCTTTTGACGCCGGCTATTGTGCGGCACTAGGTACACCTTATATTACCCTCCATGCCGATGATATTATCCATCCACTTAAAGAGGTCGACGCGGCTGCTCTCGCATGGGCAACGACACCCGATCAAGTGGTAGAAATTCTAAGGTATGTTGCTAGTAAAACATAAAAAATGGTCGAGAACCTCGGTAAATACTTTACCGGTCAGCTCCAGGCAGTTATAGGGTTTGCGCAGTGATTTAAAATAGACCTTGTTCTGCCTCTGCTTGCTCAGCACGCTGCCAAATTTGTGTACGATAGAAAAAACCTACGTAACCGCGCATCATTAATTTATTGTCTTCAAGCCACACTTTGGCTTTGTACTTTTCACCCTTGCCTGAATCAATAATGTAACCATCTTGCCACTCATTGCCTTTAAGCTTACTGAGATTGAGCCACGGCGTACCCTTTACGGGTTTCTCGAAAAATGAAGACAAATCGCCTTTGCAAGCCACGCAAACATCATCCACTTTGGCGTTGGGATAGTTAACGATATATCCCAGCAACTGGTCGTTTTCTATTTCGATTTTCCAGTAAGCGGTCGCTTCGTTAGTTTCGTCGTCTATACTTTTCCAATAACCCTCGATAGGAACCTCAGCCAAAGCAATACTGGTAAACATAACCGCTAAGACAAGCCCAAAAGTACCTATTATTTTCATTCAAAAACCCTCAATTTTGGTTCGCCCTTAAGCCATCCATTTCTATTTTTCTATCTTATCGTCGTCGAGAAACTATTAATCGAAGGCACTGCCTACGAAGCGAGTTCCGAATCCAATCCAATCTCTGTTTCTTCTTCGCTAACCTTATGTTCTGAGGCAAGCAACATGTAGAAGACAGGGACAACAAATAAAGTGAACAAGGTCCCGACCAACATCCCCGCAGCAATCATTAGCCCTATACTATAACGGCTGTTGGCACCCGCTCCCAAAGAGAACACCAAGGGAAGTACACCCAGAACCGTCGCGACTGTTGTCATGAGAATGGGTCTTAGACGTAATGCGGCCGATTCCAGAACCGCTTCACGACGCGACAAACCTTGCAGTGCTAAATGGTTAGCAAAATCGACAATTAAAATTCCGTGTTTACTAATCAATCCAATCAGCGTTAATAGTCCAACCTGAGTATAAATATTAAGCGTAGCAAAACCCAGCGCTATAGGAACAATCGCCCCAAATATCGACAGAGGGACACTGATAAGAACAATGAAGGGATCTCGAAAACTATTAAACTGTGCGGCTAATACAAGAAAAATGAGCGTCAGAGAAACCGCAAAAAGAGCGCCAAAACCTCCACTTTCTTGAATATACCGTCGTGATTGCCCTTCATAGCCCGCTCGAAATCCACTGGGAGCGACTTTTTCCAGCGCCTTTTCGAGGAACGCCATGCCATCACCGAGCGTATTTGGCGGTGCCATCATACCCTGAATGGTGCTGCTGTTGAGCTGTTGATACTGACGACGGACATTCGGTTCAATACCTTGTTTGAGCGTAATTATCGTTGAAAGCGGCACTAATTCGTTAGAGCTGGTACGTAAATAATAACGCGCTAGCCATTCCTTTGTTAACCGAAAATCTTGAGAGGCCTGGGGTATCACCTTGTAGCTGCGCCCGCCCATACTAAACCGATTGAGTTCGGATTCGCCAAGCATTACCGCCAGAGTATCACCAACCGATTGCATCGAAATGCCTAGACGCGCCGCCTTGTCGCGATCGATATCGACCTTGAGCTCGGGACGATTGAACTTAAGCGTCTGACTGACGAAAGAGAACAGACCGGAAGCGCGTGCCTCGACCAATACCTCGTCGGCAACCCGCTGCACCTGTTCGTAATCTTCGGTTGAAGCTATGACAAAATTAACAGGTAAGCCAGAATCGCTACCAGGGAGATCGGGCTGATTAAACGAAAAAATTTGCAAACCACTGATCTTGCTGAATTTACTTTGTACTTCACGCTGTATTTCCATTTGAGAGCGATCGCGCTCCTCCCACGGAATAAGTGACAATGCGCCAAACGCCCTACCCGGATAAATGACTTGCCACGAGTGGCTAATGTCGGGAATGCCTTTCCAAATATCAACCATTTCGTCTAGGAAACGCTCTACATACTCGTAGTTGGCATACTCTGGAGGCGTAGCAATAACAAAGATGCTTCCGGTATCTTCGACCGGCGCTAGCTCTTGGCGAGCTACTGAAAATAACAACGGTAAACTGATGAGGATAGCCATACTGAACATGATCACGGCGCCACGATTATCCAAACTGTGGATAAGAATTTTTTTGTATACGCCCTTAAACTTGCCAAAGGAGCGATCGAGCCAATCTGCAAACCCTTCCTGGTGGTCATGATCACGCAATAAGTGGGCGCACATCATCGGGCTTAACGTGAGAGCGACCACCCCCGAAACGAATACAGCTCCCGCGAGTGTTAGTGCAAATTCGCTAAACAATGCGCCGGTAAGTCCACCCAAAAATCCGATGGGAGCGTACACAGCCGCCAGCGTTAGAGTCATTGCAACCACCGGTAACGCTACTTGCCTGGCACCCAGCAACGCTGCTCGAGAAGGGGTGGCGCCCTCTTCAATATGCCGATGTACATTCTCTACGACGACAATGGCGTCGTCTACCACCAAACCGATGGCAATGACCATCGCCAACAGAGTCAGTAAGTTAATGGTAAAACCCATCGCATAGATGAAGAACAACACACCAATCAAAGAAAGAGGAATCGCGACAAGTGGAATAAGAACCACTCTAAAAGACCCAAGAAATAAATAGATAACAACGATTACGATCACCGCTGCCTCTAACAAAGTTATGACAACTTCACTCAAAGCCTGATCAATATAAATCGACGCATCGTAATCGACAAAAACTTCCAAATCGAGTGGCATTTCAGAAGCCAGACGATCGAGTGCTTCACGTACCCCGCGCGCTACCGTCAAAGGGTTTGCTCCCGGCGCTTCTGTAATCGCGGTAAAAATGGTTTCCCGACCACTGGAAAAAGCTCCGGAATCGGTGGACTGACTGGCGAGTTCAATGTCCGCGACATCCTTAAGTCGAACACGACGGTCGCCTTCCTGGCGAACCACCAAGTTTGCAAATTCTTCAGGCGTTTCTATATCTGTTGCCGCGTCGACCGTCGACTGCACGAGCGCGCCTTTTGTTCGCCCGGCTGTAGACAGATAGTTATCGCGGCGAATAGCTTTGGCAATGTCCTCTGCGGTAACGCCATAAGCCGCCATTTTTGCCGGATCAAGCCATATTCGCATGGAAAAGTCTTTACCACCAAAAACCACCGCTGAACCGACGCCCGCTACAGTAGACAATTCCGGCTGGACGGTACGAGCAAGATAATCTGCTATTTGGGCCAAGGACATCTGGTCACTATAGAACGCCAGATACATCATGGCGTCGCCATTGGTCGTGGTATTGATGACAGGGTCTTCGATCGCGCGCGGAAGGTTGTGCCGCGCCTCGTTAACCTTGGCAATGACTTCGGTTAGTGCATCTGAAGAGCTTTCACCAAGACGGACGTGCACATTGATTGTGGAAACGCCGGGAGAACTATTGGCATTAATGTATTCCACCCCGCGAACGCCGGCTATTTGCCGTTGCAACGGCGTTGTAACGAACCCTTCCACCGTGCTCGCACTGGCTCCCGGATAGACGGTCGTCACGTGAATAACACTGCTCTCAATAGCAGGAAACTGGCGCAGATCGAGCTGTGAGGAAGCCTGTAGTCCCAACAAGAGCAACAGTGCACTCACGACAATCGCAAGTACAGGGCGCCGTATAAAAAGGTCGGTGAATTTCACAATTTGACACTCTCATCGATAGCCACCAGCGCGCCACGATATAGTTTATTTTGTCCTGCAGTTACCACCTGTTCACCCTCATCAAGCCCAGAAAGAATCGCAATTCTACCATTGCGTACTTGCCCGACTTCTACGATGACCGGCTCTTGACCGAGGACGGTATCGTCTGCAGTCGACCTGATTATATAAATTGTATTGCCGTGTAGTGAATAAGTCACTGCGGTTTCAGGAACAGTGACAACTTTTTTCTCGCGCTGCAGTGCAATACGCAGGGTAGCGAACATACCCGGCAACAGCCTACTCCCAGGCTCAAGCTTTGCTCGTACTGCTATGTTACGAGTGCTGGTATCGACTCTTGAATCCATAGCAAACAGTGTTGCCTGGAATTGTTGTTCCGGATAAGCCGCCGCTGCCACTGTTATCGACTGTCCTTTTGCCAGCAACGGACCGGCTTGCGAGGGTAATGTGAAATCAACTTCCAGCTCGGTTAAATCCTGAATACTGGCAATTACCGTTCCCGGCGAAACATAATCGCCCACATCGACCCGACGAATCCCCAAAGTGCCATCAAAAGGAGCGGTAATACGTTTTTGCGACAACCTCGCTTCGGTTTCAATTAGCTGAGCTTGTGCGCGCTGAAGATCGGCACGCGAACGATCGTATTGAGATTGCGGTATCGATTTTTGCTCGACGAGTTTGGCGTCTCGTTCGTGTAACAGTTTCGCCAAATCGAGACTCGCTATTTGATTTTGCTTACTGGCCTGCTCAACCGTATCGTTCAAAATCAGCAGCAGCTCTCCTTTCGAAACAACGTCTCCGGAATCAAAGAATATCTGTGTTATCTGGCCGCTGGTCTCGGAGGAAAGCTCTACTCCATGAACCGCTTTAATCGTACCAACGGAGTCCAAATATTGATCCCAACTTTCAAAGATTGACCTTGACGCTGCAATAACAACCGGCGGACGAGGGTAATTTGCAGCCGCTGCGCCCGAGGACTGGGTGTAGCGATAACCAGCAATAGAACCGAATATCATTACAAGCACAACAAAGGTGGCGACATAAGAACGCAAAGAATTATCTCCTGAAAATTGAATCGATGATCATCAGCGCCTTTTTGATCTCTGCGCCGTTTCGTATTTTATCCGACACGGACTATTGCAAGCTGATGTTAGTCAAAATCTGTCGCGCATGCACAAGGTTATTATTTCGAATTACGCTCCATAATACCCATCATTTTGTGAGTTAGCTTTGCGGCAAAAAATTCTAAGGCGTGAAATCCTTTAATGGGAGCAAAC
>JBLHNZ010000211.1:0-6814 GCA_047623245.1 Oceanicoccus sp.
ACCCGTTACGGCTCATTGCCAGTGCTGCGTCCGGAGTGAGTGGCGCGGGAAGGCAGGCAAAAATTGATAACTTATTTGCGGAAGTTAGCGACAGTTTTAAAGCCTATGCTATACCGGGGCATCGGCATCTGCCGGAAATAGAGCAAGGTTTGAGAGATATCGGTGGTGCAGACGTAAATTTAACTTTCTCACCCCATTTAGTGCCTATGGTTCGCGGTATGCATTCGACTTTGTATGCCGAGATAATAGATAGCGCCGTGTCGCTTGAGGAGCTTCAGGATCTTTATGAAGATCGTTATGCCGATGAGCCTTTTGTAGACGTTTTACCTGCTGATTCCCATCCACAAACGCGGACGGTTAAAGGCGCGAATACTTGCCGTTTGGCCATTCATCGACCTCAGGGCAGAGACACTATTGTAGTGCTGTCAGTCATAGATAATTTGGTGAAAGGTGCTTCGGGTCAGGCGATACAAAACATGAATATTATGCTGGGTATTGACGAGACTGCGGGCTTGAGAACAATAGCACTAATGCCGTAGTGGGTGCATTGCCATGCGGCTTCGAATGAATACCAGTCTTGTTTGTTAAGGACTGGACCTGTTTTATAAAAAGTTGAAAGTGTAACGGATATTGTGACAACAGTAATAGGAAGTAAACAGTATAGGTCTGTGGTGGTGAAATCCCGTCCGGGACGTTTTTATGGTTTAGTGATCGGGCTTTTTATCATAGCTGCAGTAATAGCGATAATGTCCTTTTGGTGGGGTGGATTCGTTATGAGAAATGATTACATTCAGCTTAATGAGGAGCATCAGAGCGTTCTCGAAAAGTTAAATGTATTGGAAACCAAGTACCAGAATGCCAGTCAAGGGCTAGCGAATTCTAGCGTAGGCGCTGAAGTAGACCGTCAATCGGTAGAGGATGTTCGCGGTACGGTTAGTGAACATAAGCAAACCATTGCCGAGCTTAGCGAAGAAATTGCGTTTTACAAAGGCTTAATGTCACCCTCTGAGCTCGAGGGGGGGCTAGGCATTCGCAGCTGGGAAGTTGTTGAAACAAACGTCGCGCAACAATTCCAGTTTAAGTTGGTTGTTCAGCAACGCGCGAGAAAGCATGTTTTGCTAAGCGGACGCGTGACGATTGTGCTGGAAGGGAAGCAAGACGGAAAAGCGCTTAGTTTTTCTTTGCATGATTTGTCGGAGCAAATTAAGGATAAATCTGTGAACCTGCGGTTTAAATATTTTCAATATGTAGAAGGCGAGCTAACACTGCCTGCCGGTTTTGTGCCAGAACACGTCGATATAGTCGTCAAATCCGAAAAACCTAAGGCGGTTAACATCGAAAAGCAATATGCTTGGTTGACGACTGGGTAAGTATTTTGGATGTCTGTATTTAGAAGAGTTGCCGATTAACAGGCTGTCGGTGTTAATTTTTTCCCTAAATGGATTGGCTTTGCTTTGGTTGAAAGTAGCATTGCTATAAACGTTTTAGCGAAAACTGACCGAAATTATTTCACCAGAGGATTAATTATGGCATTTCAAAGCGGAGTTACAACAACCCTCATATCCAAGGACTCCGATATTGTCGGTAATATCACGTTTAGTGGCGACCTTGAGATTCAGGGGTTAGTTAAAGGTAGTATATTTGCCAAGCCGGACGCTAGTGCTTCGGTCCGTGTCGTAGAGGGAGGGCGAGTGGAAGGTGAGATTCATGCGCCTAAAGTCATTATAAACGGCGGGGTGAAGGGAGATATACACTGTAGCGAGCATATTGAACTGGCAGCCAAAGCGACTATTGAAGGGAATGTACATTATAGTTTGATAGAAATGGTCAAAGGGTCTCAGGTCAATGGTAGCCTGGTTTACGCTGGGGCAGAAAAAAAGACGGCAAAGGTCGAGTCATTAGCGGTGAAAAGTCAGGTTTCTGTATCATAAAGCTTGACTAATTTAGTCAAGCTTTATGATAATGACGTTTCTCGGATCGAGCGGGATTCTGCGCAAGCCGCCTCTCTATTTTAGCGAGCTGTCCTAGCGTAGGATTCACCAAAATATCGGAACGGTCGAGTATATTAATCAAGGTGTAACCTATGTCTGCCGCACAACAATTTACCCCCCAAGCTCTTATTCTCTCGGACAAAGCAGTGGTAAAACTGAAAAGTTTGGTCGCAGCTGAAGCCAATGATGAATTGAAGCTAAGAGTGTTTGTAACCGGCGGTGGCTGCGCTGGTTTTTCTTATGGTTTTACCTTTGATGAACTTGTTGAAGAAGATGATACGGTAGTTGAGCAAGACGGCGTAACAGCGTTGCTTGACCCTATGAGTTACCAGTATTTGGTTGGAGCAGAAGTGGACTATAAAGAGGGGCTCGAAGGGTCGCGTTTTGTGGTAGGAAATCCCAATGCAGATACCACTTGTGGTTGTGGTTCTTCTTTTTCAGTGTAGATTGCTTGTCTTTTTATTGCATTCTATTGTCTCCTATTGCCCCTATTTGTGTTTAAGCGTTTTACACGGGGTAAATAGCACCAAGAATTACCTCGCTGCTCGCCCCGGTCGCTCGACGTAAGTTCCCTGTCTTCCCTTCGATGGTCTGTTTGGCCAGCCATGCAAAAGCGGCAGCTTCTACCCATTCCGCAGCAATGCCCAGTTCTTGCGTATTCCCAATTTTTGTTGCTTGAATATCGGGCTTGTTTTCGTCTGACGTGGCGACTAGGGCACGCAATCTAGACATAAGTGCTTTGTTGTAAGCTCCGCCTCCGCAAATGTAGATCTCAGTTACAGGGTTAGGTAATGTATTGACTGCGCTTATTATTGATTGCGCTGTTAATTCCAATAAGGTCGCTTGGGTATCCTCGGGGGGCAGTGAAATATTTTCTAGACTTAATTTCAGCCAGTTGAGATTAAAGTCTTCTCTTCCCGTACTTTTTGGCAATCCCTGAGAGAAATAGGGGTGACTAAGTAAGTGGTTCAGGAGCGGCGAGTTGATTGTGCCCGTGTTGGCCCATTCTCCGTCGTGGTCGTAGTTCAGTTCCTGTATTTCACTGATCCATGCGTCGAGCAGAGTATTGCCGGGCCCAGTATCATAGGCTAGATAATCGCCGTCGCTACCAAGGTACGTGATATTAGCGATGCCGCCGATATTGATTATTGCGCGGTTGTGCTGTTTTGACCCAAAAAATGCTCGATGAAATGCGGGCGCCAGCGGCGCTCCCTGTCCTCCAGCCGCTACATCGCGGCGCCGAAAGTCAGCAACAGTGGTGATTTGTGTCAGATGCGCGATAGTATTCGGGTCGCCAATTTGCAGAGTAAAGGCGTGAGTGCCTGAAGGTCTATGGCGAATTGTCTGGCCGTGACTGCCAATAGCTACAATGTCATGCGGTGTGTTACCGCTCTTTTTAAGTAGTGCAAGAACAGCTTCAGAGAATATCTGGCCAAGGTGGCTGTCTGCTTCCCCCATCGAGTCGATTTCATTATTACCGGGCTGGCACAGGCTTATCAATTGTTGTCTAAGTACCGTGGGAATCGGGTGTTCTATTGAATTGATTAAGGTGCATTGTTCATCTTCAATGCTAACGAGAGCGGCATCAATACTGTCTAGGCTCGTACCAGACATTAATCCTATATATAGATTACTGGGTTTTGGGTGTTTGATGTCGGAGTCCATTAGAGGGATGCGCTATTACTTGCTTGAGAGGCATCAGCCAGATTTTGTCGATTGATGTATGCGGCCAGTTGTGTCTGAAAGCCACTGATTTGTGCAAAGAATCTTTCTTTGTCCGTCGCGCTGATGCTTTTTGCTTTAGGTAGTTTATTCAAAATAGTACGAGGGTTGCGGTGAACGCCATTGACTAAAAATTCATAATGTAGATGTGGCCCTGTTGCATAACCAGTAGAGCCGACCCAGCCGATGATTTGCTGTTGGCTTATTTTCTGACCACTTTTTACACCTCGTTTGTGCAGATGCAGGTATTTGGTCTCGTATTGCGTGCCGTGGTTAATAAAAACATAATTGCCATTCGCTTTACTGTATCCAGATCTGCTAACTCGCCCATCGCCGGCCGCATACACAGGTGTGCCTGTAGACGCAGCGTAATCAATACCTCTGTGCGGTTTGTTTGTTTTGAAAATCGGGTGTAGGCGTTTTAGATTAAAGCTTGAGCTGATACGTGTAAAATCCAGCGGTGCGCGCAGAAACGCTTTTCGCATGCTAACGCCGTCTTCATTGAAATATCCGACGCTTCCATCTTCATAGGCATAGCGATAAGCGGTGTAAGTTTCTCCTCGATTGGTAAATTGTGCCGCCAATATTGGTCCGTCACCCATTTTGGAGTCGTCGAGATAGTGCTCCTCGAATAACAGTGTAAAGCTGTCTCCAGCGCGAACATCGTATACAAAGTCGATAACTCCGCCGAATATATTGGCCAATTCCATGATCGAGTTCTGAGAAAGTCCGGATCTTTGAGCGGCTCTGAACAATGACGAGTTAATCACTGCGCTTTTATAATTTTGCCGAATTTCTGGCTCGCGTTGGATATGAGTCGTATCGAATTTGTCGCCGTCACGTTTAAAAAGAGTTGACTGCATGCGGTTGTGGATGTGCTGGAGGGCTTGTAGTTTCCCGCTATCGTCTACCTGAAACGTGAGTTTTTGCCCCGGCTGTAATTTAAGTAAGCTTTTCGAGTCTTGGCTTTTGTTGACGATGTCGTAGACGTCTCCCGGCGACAGGGCGGCGCGTTGGAATATTGTCGACAAATTGTCGCCCTTTTGAATTGTTACTTCTTTCCAAGGTGGTTCGGGTGCCGCGATCGGCTCTACCGCCGATGTGCTTAAGTCGTCGAGCTCAAGGCTTATCGGTTGACTGATGCGTTTCGCCTGAACAATTTGACTTGGCATAAGCAGCAAGAAAAAAAGTACCGAGATGATTATCGTCGAGGCAATGATGAGATGCTTACGAGGAAACTCGGTAAGCAATCTATACAGCTGAATTTCGTTTTTATTTTGAGCGTGTTGCATATAGAAGCTTATGTCGTCTGTTAATAATCGGATGTAGCTGCGTGTATTATAACAAAAAAATAGAAAATCAGTAGCTTTGCGCGTTCTTACATGCTGTGTAGCTTGCAATTGCAAATGATTGTTGTATCTTTCGCGATCTTCGTGGTGAATATTTCTGTATTTTAGTGGAAGTGTCAATCCGTGTTTACCACATTTTTAAGTAATATTTTTTTACCAAGGTATCAATAAACATGTCAATAGATGGAAAAGCCCTGCTTGATGACTTGCGGGCCAGGGGGCTGATTGCGCAAGCGACGGCTGATGAAGAGTTAGTTCAGCATCTTACTGGTGTTTGCAGGACGCTATATTGTGGCTTTGATCCGACTGCGGACAGTCTTCATATCGGTAGCCTTGTTCCTTTGCTTACACTAAAGCGATTTCAGCTGGCCGGACACAAACCGCTGGCGCTTGTTGGTGGTGCTACGGGTTTGATAGGCGACCCGTCGTTTAAAGCAGAAGAGCGTAAATTAAATACGCCCGATATCGTAGCCGGTTGGGTTGACAAGCTTAAGGCGCAAGTCAGTGGTCTGATTGACTTTTCGGGTGGGGAGAGCGCTGCCGAGGTCGTTAATAATCTCGATTGGATTGGATCAATGGATGTGCTGACTTTTCTTCGAGACATAGGCAAACATTTTCCTGTCAACCAAATGATTAAAAAAGAGTCGGTTAAACAGCGTATAGAGCGTGACGGTGATGGCATTTCATTTACCGAGTTTAGTTATATGGTCTTGCAGTCATTGGATTTTTCCGAACTCTACAAAGGGAAGCAATGCACCGTGCAAATTGGCGGATCCGATCAATGGGGGAATATTACCGGTGGAGTTGAGTTGACTCGGCGTCGATACGGAGGGCAGGTATATGGTCTCACTCTTCCTCTGGTCACTAAGTCTGATGGGACCAAATTCGGCAAAACAGAAAGTGGTACGATCTGGTTAGATGCTGCAAAGACTTCTCCCTACGCGTTTTATCAGTTTTGGTTAAATAGTTCAGACGACGATGTTTATAAGTTTCTTCGGTATTTCACTTTTCTATCTGTAGAGGAAATCGCTCAAATAGAAAAAGACGATAAGGAGGCGCAGGGTCGACCTCAGGGGCAATCGATTCTTGCCGAAGAAGTCACTCGTTTAGTGCATGGCGAGGAAGGGTTGTCGGCTGCGCGAAGGATAACTGACTCCTTGTTTAGTGGGGTTAGCGCTGATCTCTCCGAGGCCGATTTCGCTCAGCTGAGTCTAGACGGATTACCCTCAAGTCAAATAAGCGACGATGAAATTACTAATAGCTCTTTGGTTCAGATATTCACTAATGCAGGGCTGGCTGCATCGGGTAAGCAAATAAAGGACGCTTTGGGCCGTGGTGCAGTGCAAATAAACAGTTTGGTAATGGCTGTTGACGACAATATGAGTGTCTCAAAGTGCTTCGATAAAGAAAGATCTTTGTATGGTCGGTACTTTCTCGCGAAGCTCGGCAAAAAGAAATATCATTTATTTGAGAAAATATAGTCAGAAGATGAAGGCTTTAGCGGATGTCTATTGCCTCTCTTAGAGGCATTTGTCCCGTTGATTAGGCCATATAAACACCGCTTTGGCTGTTCTCTGTTCGTTTTTGACCTTATTTTCAGTTTGAATGAGAAAGTAGTTGTGTCGCCGAAGTTAATCGGTACAATGCGCGCTCTCTTGTTGAGACAGACTCATTAAGAGACAAAGAAAAGAACGACCTGGCAAGAAAGAAGTTGTTTGAAAGAGTTAAGAAAAAGATTCTTCAAATAGTAGT
>JBLHNZ010000212.1:0-6788 GCA_047623245.1 Oceanicoccus sp.
ATATTAGAAACAACCGATTTGGGTAATTCGCCTTCACCACTCTGTGGTCTTGAGGATTCAATGCGCGAACTAACGTTCGTTTGCGGCTTAGAGGGCACGACTACAGAAAACGTTGATGAGATTGAGCGATTAATAATGAACACCTTTCGCGATGTTGCGGAAAACGGCGTTCCTCTTCAGCAAGTGGAGTCGGTATTGCATCAATTGGAATTACATCAACGTGAAGTCGGCGGAGATGGTTATCCCTATGGGCTGCAACTTATTCTAGCCGCAATGGGCAGTGCAACTCACCGGGGTGACCCAATTTCTTTGTTGAATCTTGATCCTGTGCTGGAACAATTACATGAAGATATTAAGGATCCCACATTTATCCAAGATTTAGCGCG
Source organism: Oceanicoccus sp. (assembly GCA_047623245.1). GTDB lineage: Bacteria > Pseudomonadota > Gammaproteobacteria > Pseudomonadales > Dasaniaceae > Oceanicoccus. The sequence goes on from JBLHNZ010000212.1 coordinate 387, forward strand.
CCGTTTGTTGGTCGAAAATAATCACCGGGTTACGTTAGTGATGACACCGGACACAGAATTATCGGCAAATCGCGATGCTGCCGAGGCTGCAAAGCTCGAGGGAATTAAAAAGCAACTATCCGATCAGGAAAAACAGCAGCTAATAGCACAGGCAAAAGCACTGAACGAACGTCAGTTGCAAAAGGACGACGAATCAATTTTACCCAAGGTTGGTTTAGAAGACGTACCGGCCAATATTCGAAATATCACCGGGGAGAATTTCGTTCTGGGCAGCATGCCAACAACCTGCTTTGCCCAAGGTACCAACGGACTTGTGTACCAACAAATCCTCATAGAAATGCCTTTTTTGTCGGCTGAGCAAATTGCCTTACTTCCCTACTATACCAACTGCTTAACTGAACTCGGTGTTGGCGAGAAAGACTATCTCGAGACACAGGCCTGGCAGGCTAACGTTTGTGGCAGTATCAATGCGTTCACAAGTCTCAGGTGTCAGATAAACGACGCTCAAAGCGTCAAAAGCTACCTTGTACTTTCATCGAAAGCCCTCGCTCGCAATCAGCAGCAACAGGCATTTTTAATGCACAGTACTTTAAACAATGTGCACTTCGACGAACACGCACGAATGGGAGAGCTTATTAGCCAACAACGGGCGCGTCGCGAGCAGTCTGTGACCAACAATGGCCACGGCCTTGCCATGACAGCCGCGAGCAGCGGGATGAGCCCGATAGCTCAGCTCAATCATGAAGTTAGCGGACTCGCCGGCATACAAGCCATCAAAGAGCTCGACGATCACTTACATACGGAAGAAAATCTAATCGATCACGCTCAGCAGTTGGAGAAAATTCACCAACTCATACTGGCATCACCCAAACAATACCTAATTGTTGCTGAAGATCACCACTTAGCCGATTGTAAAAAAACGATAAGCGATCTGTGGTTGACTTTGGACGAGGTGGATCACGAACCGTTTTCCCTCGAGCCGATTCGCGAGACGCGTAGACAATTATGGATCGCTAATACGCAGGTTAATTTCTGCGCCAAATCTTTTCCGACCGTCACATCGACGCATCCTGACGCCGCCGCTTTGATTGTTTTGGGTGGATTTCTTCGCAATGGCTATTTACACCGGGCTATCCGGGAACAAGGTGGCGCTTATGGCGGAGGTGCTAGTCAAGACTCCGGCATTGCGGCTTTTCGCTTTTACTCATACCGTGACCCTCGTTTGGTAGAAACTCTAGACGATTTTGACGCGTCGATTCAATGGATGCTGGAATCCAAACACGATAGTGAACAACTCGAGCAGGCGATACTGGGAGTGATAGGAAGTTTGGATAAACCCGGATCTCCCGCCGGCGAGGCGAAACAGTCGTTTCACAACTTATTGTTTGCGCGAACCCATGAACTTCGACAACAATTTCGTCAAGCAATTTTGAAAGTCAGCTTAGACGATTTGATAAGAGTGACTGAAAAATACTTAAAACCTGAAATGGCGAGTACCGCTATAATCACGAGCCAAGCACAATTTAGCCAACTTGATGGGTTTGTGGAGAAAAACGACCTCGAGGTCTTTACACTATAGGTTTCCGCTATATCATGGCATACGTGATGGCTTTATTGTCCTAACGAATACAAAATAAAAGAGCTAGATAGTACGTATTCGTAGGAACAATATGGAGTCACGCCATGGTGTCACGGGGCTGCGAAAATTGAAATAAGTGCTCAAATTGAGACTTCGCTTCAACTTCCTTGTGCAGACTCCTTTCCGATATGACATGCCCTTCTCCGGAGAAATTCGGACGACCCTCGAAGTCGAGGCAAAACAACTCAGATGCCAATTAAATTTGTAAGCTAGCGACTTATTAGTGAGCCGGTTTCGGATTACGATCATCAAGCTTATTTTGCACTTCCATTTGCCGCTCTCGACTCACATCAAGCTTGGTTGCCATCCACCACGGGACCATTAACAAGATAACCATCACAGGGCCAATAACAATACCAATGCCGAAGAGTGCCGATGTCGGAGCTTCACCGGGTGCCATGCCAGTCTCCAGACCAATGACATCCAGCAGAGGACCTCCGATCATATACCCAAACCCCATTACGAATTTCTGGGCAAAGGCGGCTGCGGCAAAGAATACACCCTCCTGCCGGCGTCCGGTTTTTAGTTCATGTTCGTCGGCGATATCCGCCATAATCGAATGGTTCGCAACGCTCCTGATTATACTAAGTGCCGTGGTTATCATCCACTGCACAAAAACGATAACGAACAGTAGAGTGGTACCGTTTTCTGGCAACCACCCTAGTAGCCTGCCTGGAACAAACCACACGGTATTGATAGCCATCCCAGCGACGGCGAAAACCAAAAGATCTTGTTTTTGCCAACGACTGGCCATGCGACTCATAGTCGGAAAGATAACAATTACTGCAATGAGCGAAGCCATAGACAACAGCGCAATTTGCTGTACCGTTAGCTCCCAGAAGTATGTCCACGCGATCATATTTAACGCACCAAGAATACCCAACGTAGCGCCTACAGCAATATCGAGAACAACCAAACGTCGGAAATTAATATTGCCAAAAGTCTCAACCGCATCCCTCACCATACCCAGAAATCCGGGAGTTGGGCTGTGGCGATTCGCTACCTCTTTCAACCTTGGAATGAATTGCTGAGTACCAAAAGCACAAAAAGCACACACTACGATCACAACAATGCACGAAACCCAACCATAGCGATGGTAATTTTCGACAATAAAGCGGCCATCCTTACCATCGACAGTTGCAAAGATTAAAGTCAGGGTCAGAGCCGGAAGTAAGATACCTGCCAACCAAGCTAAATTGGTTCTAAAACTCACTATCGATGTGCGCTCATAATAGTCATCGCTGATCTCGGCTCCCATTGCTGTATGTGGGATTATAAATACGGTGAGAAAAGTTCTGAGGGATATTACTGACATCAACAACCAGGAAAAAAGCAGCCACTGCGTGCCCAATACCACTTCGATAGGATTAAATAAGAGAACAAACGAGAGGCCTAGTGGTATACCACCTGCCAACATCATAGGATGACGACGCCCCCAACGAGTTTTTAACCGGTCTGACCAAGCGCCGATCATGGGGTCGGATATGGCGTCCCACATTACCGAAAGGAATATCGCGAGACCGGTCAGAGAACCTGAGAGCCCGAGAACTTGCGTATAGAACAACAGTACAAACATGCCAAAGGCAACATCCTTAACTGCAAATGCCATCGAACCGGTGCCATATGCGAGCTTAGAGCCTATAGTGAGTTTGCTCATATCTTTCTAACCATGGTAATTCTCTCTCGACAAATTGTTTAGTTATTTTTTTTAGTGAGTAATAATCTGAAAGTAAACCCAATTGTCATTTTCACCCGCTATGCTTCTCAGAAATTTCGGGAATTATCCAAAAATTTCCATCTGGGTTTGGTCTCAGCAGGGGGTTAGTCACTCATTGTTTGGGGTAGAGAGTAAACGAAAAAAATCGTAAATTGCAGCATTTTTTTCTTCTATTAACTTACAGTAACAATAAGCGAGGTGACTAGAAACTTTAGACACGGCTGAAATTCACAAGTGATCAGACTACATCTCAATCTTTGGCCAAATAGCTCAGATAGCTATTAAAAGTTCTGCTCAAGTACTGTAAAGACAGTAACTTTGGTCTGGCAAGTCAAAGAATTCATCGACATTGTTTAACTATTCCCTGCAACCCAAATTTACAAAATAACATCGAAACTGATTTATGCTAAACAATCTGATAGTATTTTCGACTCCGCTTTCGCCTAATTCAATCGCAGACAACAACTAATAAAAGGAGCGTAAAATTACGATGCTAAAAAGTATTCAGCTAGGAAAAAATAGCGGCCTGCAGGTTTCAGAACTTTGTCTCGGCACCATGAATTTTGGCCAGCCTGGAAAAGGCCACCAAGGAGACTGGACGATCGGCTTGGACGGTGCTCGCGAAATATTTAAAGCGGCTATTGATAGGGGGCTTAATTATTTTGATTGCGCAAACGTGTATGGTTTAGGCGCAACCGAAGAAGTCGTAGGGCAAGTCCTTAACGAATTATTGCCTAGGGACGAATATGTCCTAACAACAAAAGTTGCTATGCCTATGGGACGTAGTCCAAACATGAGTGGTTTATCCCGCAAACATATCGTCGAAAGCGTAGATAAAAGCTTAAGCCGGCTAAAGCATGATTACGTTGATCAGCTAGTTATTCACCGACATCCGCACGGTATACCAGGCCAATCACACACGCCTATCGAAGAAACAATGGAAGCCCTGCACGATTTGGTGAAGGCCGGTAAGGTTCTGTACTTGGGAGGTTCCTCAATGTTTGCGTGGCAGTTTGCGGAACTGCAATTGACCGCAAAAATGAATGGCTGGACTCAATTTATATCCATGCAGAATCATTACAACTTAATCTACCGTGAAGAAGAACGAGAAATGAACCCTTATTGTAAAGATTCAGGAGTAGCTTTAACGCCTTGGTCGCCGTTAGCTAGAGGGATTCTTGCAGGCGCCTATAAAGGCGGGTTTGATAAAGGTTCCACCAGCCGATCTCAAGGCCAAGACCGGAAACGAACTGAGGGCCTATATCGGGGTGAAATGGACTTTAAAATTGCAGACCGTGTCTGCGAAGTTGCCGATAAATATGGAAAAACTCCAGCTCAAATATCTCTCGCATGGCTGCTAAACAAGGACGAGGTTTATTCACCCGTAGTTGGCGTCAGTAAAGTCGCACAGCTAGACGACCTAGTAGGAGCCGCGCAAATTGTCCTGGAACCGGAAGATAAAAACTATCTGGAGGAACTCTATGAACCCTTGCAAAATCTGCTTTCCATTGGGTTCTCGTGATTTTTTTCATTCAGTGATGACATGCTTGTTAAAAAATACCCGCTACCTCGCTCGAAAGTCTGAAGTATTTCTTGCAATTAAGTGGTATTAAAATAATTGGTACAGGTTGTCTAAAAGCGCTGCCGAGTATATCAAGTAAAACATGGACAATGACTATTCCGCCAATATTTGCCTGATATATTCGTAGCTAAAACCTCGATACTGAAAAAAACGTATTCTCTTAGCTTTTTCTTTCACATCGGCAGGTTTCTGTTGCCCGTATTTTCGATCCGATAACTCTTCTAACACTACACGCCAATCAACGTTTGCCTCGCCAAGTACCTCCGACACTATTGTTGCCGAAACGCCACGACTAGTCAGATCATTGGTTATACGTAAAGGACCATGTCTCTTCTGTATTCGTGACCTCACAAAACTTTCTGCAAAACGTCTATCACTTTGCAAATTATCGTCAGTCAGACTAGCAATTGATTCAGTTAACAAGTCAATTGATAGTTCGCTATCACGAAAACGACGAGACAACTTTGTCACTAGCTCTTGCACTGAATGCTCTCGAAAGGCGAGAAAATCCATCGCCGCCCTTCGAATGTCGACACGACTGATATCAGTCACGACACAATTCACTGTTTGAATTAGTTCCCTTCTGATTTATGTCAACTACTCCGCCGCAACCTCTTCGACAACCTTCAATTCCGGCGACTCTTTTTTACCCAATAGATCTTGTCTAATTTTCGATTCTATCGCATCAGCGATAGCAGGGTTATCGAGCAAGAATCTTGCAGCGTTAGCTTTACCCTGGCCAATTTTGTCGCCATTGTAGGCATACCATGCCCCCGCCTTATCGACTAAACCTTGTTTTACTCCGAGATCAATCACCTCTCCCATACGATATATACCTTTACCGTATAAAATCTGGAATTCTGCCTGCTTAAAGGGAGGTGCAACTTTATTTTTAACAACTTTCACTCGGGTTTCGTTCCCGATAACTTCTTCACCATCTTTCACCGCGCCAGTGCGACGAATATCCAAACGAACTGATGAATAAAATTTCAATGCATTTCCGCCGGTCGTGGTTTCCGGATTACCAAACATAACACCAATTTTCATACGAAGCTGGTTGATAAAAATAACTAGGCAATTGGCATTTTTAATATTACCTGTCATTTTTCGCATCGCTTGGGACATCATGCGCGCCGCAAGGCCCATATGCGAATCACCAATATCACCATCTATTTCAGCTTTGGGCGTCAGTGCTGCTACAGAATCAATGACAACAACATCGACAGAGCCGGAACGAACCAACATGTCGGTAATTTCTAAAGCTTGCTCACCTGTATCGGGCTGCGATACCAGCATACTATCTATATCAACTCCGAGCTTTTCTGCATACGAAGGATCGAGAGCGTGCTCGGCATCAATAAAAGCACAGGTAGCGCCCATTTTTTGGGCTTCTGCAATTACGCTAAGAGTTAAGGTTGTTTTACCAGACGATTCTGGACCATAAATTTCAACAATACGCCCCCT
>JBLHNZ010000213.1:0-6780 GCA_047623245.1 Oceanicoccus sp.
CTCAGGTGCAATAAACGGAATGCTAGTGTAGCGAAATGAATTCTAGAAACAATGAAGCCTATACCGATGTCGATTAGCGGCGATGCTTTCGAACACGAACACGAACACGAACACGAACACGAACACGAACACGAACACGAACACAGGTATGAACGTGTTAGTGGCTAATATCAGAGCTTGTATATTAAGATCAACAAATTATTATTTGCGAATAAAAACCGCAATTTAGTCATTTTTCGATCAGCAAAGAAAACCTGGTTTTTACTGCATTTTTCTGCATAAATCTCTAGGCAACTTTGGCTTCTTCTTGTGCTACCGAATTGCTTGCGGGTAACGGAAGCTCACGTCTATCGGCGGATTTTCTCTGTGTCGGAAGGTTTTCTACTGTGTTAGCAACGGGTAATACGACGGACTTTAATTCTTCGTATGCATCCATAATGTCGTCTCGCATAATAGTGGCATCTGGAACCGCTTTTGCGCAGGATGTGATGGCAAAACAAAAACTGTCTACGTAGCTTGTGCCTGTAATATTCAAACCCATACCATGAGCAGGAATCGAAACAGGGTAATGGGTGAGCATTTTGGCCCCATTGGAATAGAGCGTCTTGCGCGGTCCCGGTACATTCGAGATAAGTACATTCATTGGACTGCGCAGAACATCTGCTAAGCCAAATGTTTCGGCAAGACGAGAGAACGCGCTAATAGCGGCAGGGAATCCATACAGGGAAATCTCTGGGTCTTGTAGCCCAGCTGTTTCTGCAACGATTTCTTTGGCGATTCGAGATGAATCAACAATTGTATTTAGCCGTAGCCGAGCGTCTGCAATATCCGAGGCTAGAGACACTCCCATCATAGTCACTTTATTGTCTATGCTCTTGTCGTCGGGCGTGCGCAGTGAAACCGGGCAGGCAGCAACGAGTGAGTTGGTGGGTAGTTCGCCTGTACGCAGCATGTAACGTCGCAATCCGCCAGCACAAATTGCGAGGAAAATATCATTCAGCTTGCAGTCGGTCAATTTTGCCATTGCTTTCATTTCAAAAACGGACATATTGCCAGCAGCATATGTCCGTTCTTTTTTAACAGAACGATTAAAGCGGGTTTTCGGAGCAAGGCGAAATAGGTCGCCTAATGGCATACGTGGGTCAATTGCACGTTTGGCCACGCGAAAAATAGAGTCCATTGCTTTTAAGGTTTGGCTTGGAGCAGTAATTTGAAACTTGAGAAGATTCTCAAAACTTAGCCGCAAGACTTCTGCCAAACTTTCATCTGGCTGCCGGTTCTCTATAGGGCTAGGTATCTCTGGACCGCAAGGTGTGGTGTCCATCAATGTCATTGTTGTAGCTTGCGCGGCCATTCCGTCCATACAGGCGTGATGGGCTTGATTGTAGTACGCGATTTTTCCGTCTTCGAGTCCGGTGATCAAGAATATACGCCATAGAGGTTTGTTTCTATCCATCAGTACCGAATGAATTTCTGCGACCTTTTCTTCCAGCTGCCCAAAGGTACCGGGTTTCGGTAGTTCGACTTGCGTAAAATGGTTGTTTACATCAAAGTCAGGATCTTCCACCCACACGGGATGATCAATATTGCCCGGCGTGAATTTCAGTTTTCTTGTCAAATAGGGGACTAAATGTAGCCTTTCTAAATAATAGCTTTTCAATCCAGTCAAAAATTCGTCTGGCCCTTGATTTTTTGGAAGCTCAAATATCTGAACCGAAGAGATGTGATTAGGTGCTTTTTCACTTTCAAGGTAGAGAAAGTTTGCATCGAGAGCGCCGAGTTTTTGCATTTTACTAGTCCTTTTAGCGATGTTGAAAACTACAGAAAATGGTTGGCAAGGGAAAATATGCCACAAGCTCCAAGCCTGTCTAACAGCATATTTTTTGGGATTTCCTAAGCCAACGTTGGTTCAAATGTTTATCATTTAGTAACTGGCCACGTTTTATAGTCATAATTCACCTTCCCAATTCGTTTATTGGCGTTCAATATCGGCTATAAATGTTTAGAAAAAATTAATTATCCTTAAAGATCTTGTTAATATTTACTAGGTAAATTCAACCGTTTGGTCGGTCTCATAACCTATGAGTTTTGGCGGTAGCTTCAGTTTAAAGACGTGACTGCCGACAAAAAATGCCGTTCGCTATATTTGATAGAGCAAAAGCCATACCAGTTTTTTTTCTAGGTTCCCAAAAAACCCAAAAAGCCTCGAAAAGGCTGTATAGAGGGGGCTATAAAAATTTTTGTGAGGGTTTGGTCAGTAGTTACTGTCTGTATTTGGCCGTTTTTTGTGCGCTTCTCTTGGCCGATGCACTAAATTGGAATACGTATTGTGTGTAAGCAAAGTCGATCGATGGAACAGATGTCACTAAAAAATGATCTGGAATAGCCATATCGTGAGCAGGGAAGTTACCGACTAAAATTAAGAGAATCAGGTAGATAGGACAACAATTTGTGAACAATTCTCTTGACTGACTAAGTGTGAATGATGAATACTGAATCAAATTTGTGCAGTGCGGAATAATCGGTGAAATCTGCAACAAAAACTGAAATTGGAGAAAATATGTTGGTCCAATCACTATCCGTTGAGCTCACTAAAATTGAGCAAAAGATGAAAAAAGCAACCACTTATGAAGAGTGGAAAAAAAATGCATTGGAGCACGATGAAGTTTCGGGTCGAAAAGAATGGAAGAATAAGGCAAAGTCGTCCGATTATGATTATGTAAATATTCAAACACGATTGAAAGAAATTCGGTCTTTGAGAGAGGCTGGTGATGACATAGGTTTACTTTTTGCCCTTAATGAAGGTATTCACGGCAATATGGGTGGAATGGGAAAGTCGGTTTTGTACGAGCGTGCAAAGTTTGGAACAAAGACTCTAATTGAACAATATGTAGATGAATTGGTAACAAGCCTGCAGCATATTTCTTCTCTGCCAGAAAATGAAATACCGTTCGAGGAGAAACTCGACTTTTTCGAACGAGCAAGTCATTGTTTTGGACGATCAGCTCTTATGTTAAGCGGTGCTGGGTCCTTGGGTCATTTTCATACGGGCGTTGTTAAAACGTTGCTCAAGCACGGTTTGATGCCCGCTGTCATATCGGGGTCAAGTGCGGGATCGGTGCTTGCTGGAGTTCTGGGAACGCATACAGAGCAAGAGCTGGAAGAGTTGCTCGATAAAGGAATGATGATACCTGGACAAAAATCCATTGAAGAAGAAAGTGTAGGTCTGCGGCGACCGCAGGTCGATGTGAATGACGTCCATCAGATGCTAAAAGATATGATTCCAGATATGACGTTTCAGGAAGCCTATGAAAAGACGGGGCGTCTGATTAATGTAACAATAGCACCTGCCGAACAACACCAGACTTCCCGTCTGATGAACGCTACGACGTCGCCTAATGTATTTATACGCACGGCTGTTTTAGCTTCATGCGCAGTTCCGGGTGTGTTTCCGCCTGTGATGTTAATGGCAAAGAACGTTTTTGGTGAAGCTCAGCCGTATTTGCCTAATCGGCGTTGGGTAGATGGCGCTGTTACCGATGATTTGCCGGCTAAGCGATTAGCGAGGCTCTATGGAGTCAATCACTATATTGTTAGTCAAGCTAACCCGCTCGCCTTGATGATTAAAAAAAGCGATGAGTATTGGTTTGCACCGACAGGGGTAAAAAACGTAGTACGTCACGCTGGCCGTGAAGTTCTTCGGTCTGGAGAGAAATTTAGCCGTCGATATCTGAGCCCTTGGCCTGGTGTGAGTAAGGCAATGAATATGTTTTATTCTGTCGCGGCACAAAATTATACGGGTGATGTCAACATAACGCCGTCATTCAGTTTTGTCGATCCTCAAAAGTTATTAGGTCATCTTACGATAAAGGAAATGGAAGAGTTGTCTGGAGAGGGAGAGCGTTCAACGTGGGCTAACCTTGAGCAAATCAGAATTAGTTCTAAGGTTGGAAAGTGCCTAGATATGATTCTTGATCATCATTCGGATCACGATGTGAAGAGAATCTACAAGAAGAGAAAGTTACTTTAGAGGTTAAATATTCTTTCCGGTATTCTGTATTCGAAGTAAATCAGCGGTATTCTTTCACGGTGATTTACTTGGAATCTTAAATATCTCTAAAAGGAAAGCTTTCCTAGTGTTTGAATCACCGCACCGAATGGATCGAGAGTCGTCAAGGCCAAGCGGTTTTTCCACAACTTTCCGTTAAACGGCTTCCATTTGTTATCGGGCAGAGCCAGTCTATTGGCAATGATATAGAATACCGATGGATTGACTCCCAGTCCTATGTGACTCGCTACTACTTCAATATTGTCTGCTTGAAATGCTTCTTTTTCTAGCGAGAACCGCCAAGGTACTATGCCGTCTGATTTACTATAAATGGAGGTACTGGGAATTTCGATAGTCTTGAATAAGCGATTTGATCCGTGCTCGCTTCGGTCGGCATTCACAACGCGTCTGTTCAACTGTTGGTAGACTTCCCATACTCTGGTGTCGATTGGGGCCCCATTGATAGGGCTGCCTAAACTAATGACCTGGCGAACAATGTCTTTGTGCAAGCGCGCAAGTCTTCTGGCATGGACACCGCCAAGGCTCCAGCCAATCAGACTCACTTTTCCGCCAGTCTTTGCCTGAAACTCCATGAACTTGTCATTGAGCTGGTTAACTCCGCCGCTGCGTTCAACGCCAAGGTTTCTGCCCATTCCCCAGCCAGAGCATTGATAACCTTTACCTTCGAGGAAGCGTCTTAAAAAAAAGGTCGATCGATCGCTTGCGCCCAATCCGGGAATGATAAAAATTCCGTGGCCATCGCCTGCTGGAATTTGATTAAGGATAGGGGTCATGACAGGGAGAGAAACAAGTTCTGCTAATGCACGGGGTGCTTCAAATAGAGCGAAAGGATTTGAGTTGATAGTCGTAATCCTATTGTAGCGAGATAGGATTTTACAGGAATTTGTTAACTGGTTTTCTGATTAAATCAGCTAACGAATTCCTGTAAAGCTGTACCTAAACAACTATAGATGCCTAAACAGCCATAGTTGTCGAATCAACTAATAAAGTTGATTTAAGCAGCTTCTGTTTCTTCTGCTGGAGAAAAAGCAGATTTAAGAGCTGTACCAGTCTCTTCCAAAGCGCTTTTTGCAAGAGTAGTTTGCTCTGATACTGAGTCTTTCAGACCGTTCCAGATTGATGCATTGTAATCACGCTGTAAAGCAACGAAATCGCTGATTGATTTAACTTCAGGCAATTTCTGACCGTAGCTTTTATTCAGCTCAACATACTTACCAATATTGTCACGTTGCATTGAAGTAAATTCGCGAAACGTATTAGTATTGATTTGAAATAATGTACGACCCAACTCTGTTTGCTTTGCCATTATGCTCATGGTATTTCTCCAAATTGTTTATGTTGCGGTGCGTCATTATATCGTGCACTGCACAAAAATCAAGGGTGATAAATGAATTTATGAAGCTTTCTTCAAGTCTTCTGGAATATCTATAGATTCCGCGGCAGTGACGGGTTTAACAATATCGTGCTGTTTTGCCTGGAAATCCGTTACCTTGTTGGGGTTTGGAATGAGGAGGCTTTTCAGTTCGATGAATGCGGTCATGATGTCTGCTTTCAACCTGATGGGGTCTGGCACGGCTAGAGCACACGCTGTAACACTGAAATACAGGCGATCGATGTAGCTACTTGCTGTGATATTCAGGCCTTGGCTGTGGGTTGGTATAGAAACAGGATAATGCGTGAGCATGCGAGCACCGTTTGAATAAAGTGTTTCGCGGGGTCCCGGTACATTCGAGATAACCAGATTAATAGGCGTTGGGGCGAAATTTACAACATTGAAAAATTCTGCAAGCTTGGTTACAGATGTCATCATGGCCGGTAAGCCGGGCATTGAAACATTGGGGTTGTAGCCCGCTGAAGTAGCTTCGACGATCTTTTTACCAACGCTAGCGGCGTCAATGATTGCTCGTAAACGCAATAGAGGATCTCGAATATCGGTAGCGAGACCAACTGTCATCATGGTTACCTGGTTATCCATGCTGGTATCGCCGGGTTTACGCAGCGATACCGGGCAACCAGCCTTGAGTGGTCGACGAGGAAGTTCGTTTGATCGTCCCAAATAGGTTCTTAAGCCTCCCGCACAGACAGCCATGAAAATGTCGTTTAACTTGCAGTTGGCGGCTTTGCCCATAGCTTTTAATTCTGGCACTGACAGATCGCCCGCAGCATAAGTTCTTTTCTTGCCAATGGCCCGATTAAAGCGTGTTTTTGGGGCAGAGCGAAGTACCTTGTTTATTTGATTACCCGGTTTCATTGCGAGCTCGGTAAATCGGGCAGCGGCATCTATCGCGCCGAGCGTGTTGCTGGGAATATCCATTTGAGATTTTATGAAGTTCTCGATGCTTAGTCGAAATAGCTCACCCAAACCTTCCTGGCTTTCATCATTTAAGTCTGGTGCGACAGGTACTGGATGATCCGGAGTCGTATCCATCATAATCATCGTAGCGGCTTGCCCCGACATACCATCAATGCAAGCATGATGAGCTTGGTTGTAGAACGCAATTTTATTGTCTTCCAAGCCTGAGATAACAAACAACTGCCAAAGTGGCTTGTTGCGATCCATTATCTCGGCGTGAATTTCAGCCACTTTTAGTTCAAGTTGCTCAAAAGTACCTGGCGCGGGTAAATCAATCGAAATAATATGGTTTTCGAGTTCGAAATTTTTATCCTTTACCCAGACTGGGTGATCAATGTTGCCAGGCACGAACCGCGGA
>JBLHNZ010000214.1:0-6726 GCA_047623245.1 Oceanicoccus sp.
CCCAAGCAGGCCGCTCCAATGCAGGTGATGATGTACACTCTGGGCGATGAGATTGCCGCGCTTCGCTCGCAAAGACGGGTTTCCGAATGGGCACTAGCTAACTTTGCAATAACAATATGGTAAATTTTCAAAGCGAATGCAGCTATCGCTCGTCTTTGTAAAGTACCGTCTAACACGTAGACTGTTGAAATCTTAAAGGAGGAATAAATGTCAGATAAAAAGGCAGAACAGAAGGCCTGGCTGGATCAGGTAGAGGAAAATATTATAGATCCAGAACGTCTTATCGTAGATCCGCATCATCATTTATGGAAGGTGAGCAGTTTACCTGAATATCTCCTGGAAGATCTTTGGGACGATACAGAGTCTGGCCATACCATCGAAAAGACCGTTTTTATTGAATGTGGCGCTGAATATAAAACCGATGGGCCCGAACATTTACGTCCTATAGGAGAAACCGAGTTCGTGCTCGGCGAGGCTAAAAGATCGCGTGGTCATGGTAAAGCCGAGATTTCTGCAATAATAGGGCATTGCGATCTAACCATGGATTTAGGCCGTTTGACCGAAGCACTTGATGCTCATAAAGAAGCTGGACAAGGGCTTTTTAGAGGCATACGACACGCTGGCCCGAGCGATTTGCCAGGTGCGTACGGTTGGCTCGGCGATGCGCCAGCAGATTTGTATATCCAAGCCGATTTTCAGCGCGGAGTTGCGGAGCTTGGCAAGCAGGGCTTGAGCTACGATACATGGCATTACCATACGGAAAATAAATACTATGCAGAGTTAGCAAGGGCAGTACCCGATACTGTCTTCATCTTCGATCATTTTGGAACGCCGGTGCGGGTCGGCCCCTTTGCCGACAAAATAGACCAAGTGTTTGCGCAATGGAAAGACGACGTCGCTGAAATAGCAAAATGCGAGAATGTAGTCGCAAAAATTGGTGGCCTTGCTATGCCTCCTAACGGGTTTGCGTGGGACCAACGCGACAAGCCTGCCAGCTCTGATGAAGTGGCAGAGGCACATCGCGATTACTATTTGCATATGATCGATTGTTTTGGTCCCGACCGCTGTATGTTAGAAAGTAATTTTCCGGTAGACAAAATGTCGATGTCCTATCACGTCTATTGGAATGCGGTAAAAAAAATCACTGCAGAGTTTTCGGAAGATGAGAAAGAAAAATTGTTTCGAGGTACTGCGACGCGAATCTATCGTCTCTGAATGTCTGCAGCAATGCCCTCAACAATCCCCTAACAATGCCTGCATGGTGAAACTATGTAGCTTAGTGATTCATGACAGCGACGCTGCTACTGGTATGGCATTGTTTGGCTCGAGAAAATGAGCTGTACCACTGTGCTCCTGATCTTTCGGCCATAACGGTGCAGCTGCTATGTGAACTGGATAGTTTTACTCGAATTGGGACGCAGCAGGTAAGCCAGCGTTTTAACGGCCGTTCATAATCTGGTAAAGACGGTGTTGGTTGTCATAACACCAAGCAGGTCAGTATCCTTTAATAATTGTTGTAGTTTCTTATCATCCTGCTGCTCCTCTTCAGCAAAAAAATCTCTGGTCACGTAGCTGGAATCTGGGTAGTAAATGATTGGGTTATCACTGAGAAATTTTTTAAATGCGCTAGAAATTGACAGGGGAATCATTCTTAAATGATCTTTTGTCATGTATGCATTTGGAATCACTTTTCCACCGAAACCTTTCTTAAATTGCAGTAAGGCTTCCTGTAGTAAAGGAAACACGGCGCCAATATTTAATCTCTGGTGCCCGCGTTTCTGGGCCTCCAGAAGCGAAAAATAATAACATGCACCGATAATACCGTATTTGGACATGTTTTCAGGCTCTTGCTTTACCCCAATGACTTGCATCACGGTGACATTTTTTGTGATGTAGTAGCAGAATACCGCTCACTGGTTTGCCGTCCATCGCGACCAGCAAAATGTCCCCGTTATCGTGGAGCTTACACGCGTCACTATCAGTCAAGAACACAGCGCTACTTCCATAACGTGCCTTGGCAAAAGGTAGGTGGATAGTATAGTAAAACTCGCGGATTGTGTTTTTTCATCTTCCAGGGGACCAAAAAAAAGTCCTGCCTAGGTATTTTGGTTGACAGCCGTTAGGAAAAAACTTACTTGACCACTGATGGTCCAGCTCTCTTCGGCGACCTGCATACGCGTATGTCATTTTTCCGCCTCTCGGAACCTCTCGGTAAGCCTATGTAACTCAAGAAATGTTCCACCACAGGTATGCCAAAATGGTCAATAGCGCCATCGGAAAAAGGGAGCGTACAAGTTTCGAACATTTTTTGGCAAGCGGTGATGAAGAGCGTACAGAAATAGTTTTATCATACTTACAGGTTTGTCATTGAAACTGATAGAAGTCGCAGAGCTGCCTGAGTTTTGGTTGCGAAGAAAATACGGAACATGTTTTGGCAGAAGGTGTAATAAAGAGTATCAATCTACCCGGTCCTTATCTATTTTAAACAGTCTCCTTAGTGGCTTAGTTAAACGGAAGAGCAGCAGATAATAAACTTTTAGGCTGGGGCGGGGGTCCGACCACCGCCAATGCATATGGCTATCAGCGCGAATAAAAGCAATCAGTAGCCGACAAATCCACTCCAATTTTTGCGGCAGCGAAAGACGCCAACGTTCGGCTAAGAAACCTTCAATATCGCCTGCCAGCCAATGAGCTCTATGGTGAATATTATAAGGCGTGTCTATATTGCTAAACTCAGGTAATTCAGCAGCTGTAGCACCGGAAAAGGCTTGCATGGCAAGCAATGGGAAATCCTGGCCACAGGTTGTTGGGTGGGAAATTCCCGCCGATAAGCGCGGGTTAATCTCAATAAAATACAGCTTATTGTTTGTTTTTGAGCGAATAAACTGCATCAATCCGGCACCCGTATAACGATAAGCCTGAACGAAAGTCTGGCAAGCTAGATAGACATCGGGTGAAACAGGGATAGAATAGAAATCGACGGCAAAACCTGTTCCATCGGGCATATCCGTACGAATACTGAGCACTTCAAAATATCCGATTAACTTTCCCTTAGACGCAACAAAGTCACAGGCTGCAATATTGCCTGCGATATATTGTTGAACCATTAATAGCTTATGTTCGGACGGCCATTTAGCAAATACTGTTTCGAACTCATTTGTTGAGTTTAAAATGTACGCTTTTCTTTCAAAAATTTTCTTGATCGAACGAATAGGCTTTACGATTACTGGGAATCCAAATTTGTCTATCGCAGCCTGTAATTCTATATTTGATTGAACTTCACAGGATGATGGAAGGTTAAACTCAAGGTGTCTTGCCATTTCCATAGCTTGACTTTTATTTAGGCAGTCATTGAGCAGAGGAGGGTGAACCATGATAAGTTCGATATCACGACTGAGAATACTTGTCATCGAGCCCAATGCTACAGCGCTATTTTCTCCGGTCGGATAAATCACCTGTACATCGGGCCTGCTATCAATAAACGCTGTTAAAGCCAGCCCAAACGCCACTTTATCTTCTACTTTTGGGTGCTCCCACACTTCATGACAATATTTGGAGTACTCAACCATCGATGGTGCTCCGCTGCGCCCGACAACGATATGATAGCCGGCGCGTCCTAACGACCGCACAACAGCCAGAGCCTGTCGGCTCATTTCAATGACTAAAACAGATTTATTTTGCATATTATTAGATTAACGTTGGCGTAGAGAAAAGAACCTAATAAGGGAGCTGAAATTGTAGAAATCGCCTAACCAACATACTTTTGCACTTTACGCGATTTAAGTTAGGAGACGGATTAATAATCTCATTTGTATCATTGGGGTCCGGTAAGACCATTATATAGTATATAAGGCTATAAGATAGTTTTAGAAAATGGCGCTAATTAATTGCGGCGTTAGAATCTTTCGAAGTAAAGCAGCACAAAAGCCGTTTGTTCACACTGTCCGCTTGCCAGTACCAGCTCATTCCCTCATAGTTCTTCCTAAAATTTAAACGCATACATAAAATAAAAAATGAGGCTCATAATGTTTTCTCGGTACACCCATTCTATCCTTTTACAATTCCTTGTTTTTATCAGTAGCTTCAGTGTTTATGCTGGTGTCAGTGACGAGGTTTTAAAGAACGAAAATACAGGTGCGTCGACCCAATATTTAATAGGTACAGGTATCGCTGACGTAACCGGCCCGGCATTGGGTAGCCCCATGTTCGGATACGGTAAGCCAGGACAAAATACCGAAGGTATTCATACACGTTTAAAATCGCGAGCTTTTATATTTGTCGATCCAAAAACGCAAAACCGATTGCTTTTTGCCAGTGTGGATATAGGGAATATTGAACATCATATATTTCTAGAAGTACTGGATCGGTTGAAGGTGAGTTATGGCGATCTTTACCATAAAAAAAATACTATTTTGTCGGCTACCCATACTCACTCCGGGCCCGATGGTTATAGTCATGCTCGCATGGCGGCCGGACTGGGAGGGTCGTTAGATCCAGCTCATTTTGAGCGAATTGTCAGTGGTATCGTGAAATCTATTGAGGGTGCCCATGGAAATTTAGTCCCCGGAAGTATTCTAATCAACAGCGGGAATGTAATTGGGGCAGGGGAAAACCGTTCCATGAAAGCGTATAACGCCAACCCAGTTGAAGAACGTTCCAGATATAACAGTGCTATGGATTTAGATATGACCTTGCTACGACTTCAGGGTGAAAAAAGTGCTTTGGCTTCCATAAATTGGTTTGCTGTACATCCAACGTCTATGACCTTTAATAACAAACTCATTTCAGGCGATCATAAAGGTTATGCGTCGCTTATGTGGGAGCAAGACTCAACCACTTATAGCGATGCTTTACTGGATGAAAACTTTATCGCGGCATTTGCTCAATCAACCCCGGGTGATGTGACTCCGAATCTAAACTTAAATAACACCGGGCCTGGGAAAAACGATATTGATTCCACTCAAATTATCGGTCAGCGCCAGCTGGATGTCGCTCAAACGTTATTTAATGACGCAACGGAGGTGATCACGGGCCCAATCGAGAGCCGTCAGCTGTATGTAGATATGTCGAATGTCAGCGTGACTGGTGAGTTTACTGGAGCTGGCGAGCAAGTAACCTGTCCTTCTGCATATGGGTATTCATTTGCGGGAGGGTCTACCGAAGACGGCGGTGGGCACTTTCTATTTAGCGAGGGCATGACAGATCAAAAGTGGTGGTTAGATATTATTATCAAAATGGTAACTGGCACAGAAGGTTGGACTCAGTCAGTGAAAGATTGCCAGTCACCAAAAGCGATTTTGCTTGAAACAGGCTCTGGAGAGGTTCCGCTCCAATCTCAAATTCGCTCGCTTACCATTTCTCGACTAGGTTCATTGGCCATTGTTGCTATGCCTGTTGAAATCACCACTATGTCGGCTCGTCGTATTCGACAGTCAGTAAAAGAAACATTGGGCGACTGGGCAAAACATATAGTGATTGCCGGTTATTCAAACGGTTATGCGGGATATGTGACCACGCCAGAAGAATACGAAACGCAGCAATATGAAGGGGGCCATACGGTGCATGGAAAATGGACCTTGCCGGCGTATTTACAATCACTAACCCGATTGGCTCAGTCACTTGATGATTCAAGCGTAACGCTAAGCGGGCCAGAATACGATGATTGGCGTGGCAAGGCGCCGGAGTTGAGTTTATTTGCCGACACCGTTGATGGAATTCCTGCCGGTAAATCTTTTGGAGACCTTATAGCCTTAGACAAAAAGCTCGTTAAAAAAGGCGAAGAAGTATCCGTTGAATTTTGGTCTGGAAATCCTTCTACGGGTTATCGTGATGACGATGTCTTTGTGAGTATTGAGCGCAAGCAAGAGGGAATCTGGCAGTCTGTTTTAACTGACACGGCTTGGTCGACCATCATTCGTTGGAGGGAAGAGGACGATGGTTTGGTTGCCGGGGTGAGTTGGGCCGTGCCGGCGAATGTTGCGAGTGGAACCTATCGTATTAAGCATCTGGGAAACTATCGATTGACCCTCGATGAGTTCCGGCAATTTGAAACCACGTCTCCAGAATTTCAGGTGGTAGACAAAAATTAGCTAAAATAGACGCACTTTATCTCACCCAGTCAATCATCTGTACTAAGCCGGCTGGAAATAATCGGGCAAAGCAATCTTATGAGCCGATAAAAGGAAGAGGGGGCTCGGGTCGCTTCAAATATGTAGGGTAGGCTCATCGATTTCTGGATACTTGTGAAGCTGTCGACAATCTATTCAAGCTTAACGGTATCTGATTAATCGGGAATACTGTCGAAATTTACAGGTAGGTGCGTTTTCAACGTGAATAAAGTGGTTGCCTGAGGTTTGAGGCTAGAATCCTTGGCCCTTAGAAAGTTAACTTGTGATGCCGGTCATGAAGGCACTCTGGAATACAAAATCTGTCGAGATTAAATTGCCTGCTTTCTCAATTCGATAGGGCTTCTCATATAACGCTTTGAAAATGCCCGACTAAATGCGGACTGGCTCGTAAACCCGCAGCGTACGGCAATATCGCTCATCGGGCTGTTGGTATCGAGCACGAGTTTTCGAGCGGCTTGCAGGCGCAGACGCAAGTAGTGAGCGGATGGGCTCAAGCCTAAGTGTTTCGCGCTTAACAATTCTAGCGTACGTTGCGAAATACCGACTCGATGAGCTAAATTTTTAACTGAATCGGGGGTTTCAATGGTGTTTTCCATTA
>JBLHNZ010000215.1:0-6652 GCA_047623245.1 Oceanicoccus sp.
GCTGCGGCCGTCACCTGTGCGATCATAAAACCAGAATTGACGCCGCCATTATCGACCAAAAAGGGCGGTAATCCACTTAATTGACTATCGATCAATAGGGCCATTCTGCGTTCCGACAAAGACCCAATTTCCGCGATCGCCAGAGCGAGGTTGTCGGCACACATGGCAATGGGCTCGGCGTGAAAATTTCCGCCCGAGACAATTTCGTTGTTATCAAGAAATATCAGGGGATTATCTGACACGGCATTGGCTTCTATCAAAATGGTTTCAGCAGCGTTACGTATTTGTTGTAAACAAGCTCCCATCACTTGCGGTTGGCAGCGTAGTGAGTAGGGGTCCTGCACTTTTTCACAATCGACATGGCTGTCTTCTATTGTCGATCGAGTCAGCATTTGGCGATAATAACTCGCCATATCAATTTGGCCTTGGTGTCCACGGGCGGCGTGAATTCTTGCATCAAAGGGCTTGTGCGAGCCCTTGGCTGCCTCCACTGTCATGGCGCCAATGACCGTGGCAGCATTAAGACAGGTTTCAGCGTAAAACAATCCTTCAATCGCCAGTGCGGTCGAAGCTTGCGTGCCATTCAAAAGAGCTAAACCTTCCTTTGGCGCCAAGGTAATAGGTTCGAGGCCGGCAATTTCCAGAGCCAATTTGGCATGAATGCTTTCGCCTTTATAAATCGCCTCACCTTCACCCAATAATATGACACTCATGTGAGCCAGAGGCGCCAAATCGCCCGAGGCACCCACTGAGCCCTTAAGAGGAATATTAGGATAAATTTCTTTGTTGAGTAATTGCAACAAGGCCTCAATGACTTCAAATCTAATCCCGGAAAACCCTCTAGCCAAAGCGTTAATTTTCAACAACATTAACAAGCGAACCGTCGATTCCCCCATACTTTTACCAATGCCAGCCGCATGGGATAACACGATACTTCGCTGTAAGGTTTCTAATTCATCGGTCTCTATGCGGGTATTAGCCAGTAATCCGAATCCGGTATTGATTCCATAGACCACCAGGCCATCTTCAATAACCTGATTTACCACAGCGGTAGCACGATCGATGTTTACCCTACAAGCGGGATCTAACTGAACGATGCAGGGGCTCTTTTGAATGAGCTTTAAATCATCCAACGTTAAATGACCTGGAATCAACTTAATGACTTCCATTGTTATAACCCTCTCTGCATGGGTAAATCGAGATGGTTTTCCTTGGCACAACGAATCGCTAGCTCATAACCGGCATCGGCATGGCGCATGACGCCCGTCGCCGGATCATTCCACAGTACTCTCCCGATGCGTGCTTTCGCGTCATCGGTACCGTCACAGACGATAACGAGCCCTGCGTGTTGGCTAAAGCCCATGCCGACACCGCCGCCATGATGCAAACTGACCCACGTCGCGCCGCTAGCAGTACTGAGTAAAGCGTTTAATAAAGGCCAATCAGATACGGCGTCGGATCCGTCCTTCATATCCTCCGTTTCTCTGTTGGGTGATGCAACAGAACCTGAATCAAGATGATCACGACCAATAACAACCGGTGCTTTGAGCTCACCACTGGCGACCATCTCATTAAAGGCAACGCCAATACGCGCTCTATCCTTAAGCCCAATCCAACAAATTCTCGCAGGCAAACCTTGAAATTGAATCTTCTCGCGCGCCAGATCTAACCAATTATGCAGCTGTTTGTTATCGGGAATCAGTTCTTTTAATTTTGCATCGGTCTTATAGATATCCTCCGGGTCTCCCGACAACGCTACCCAGCGAAAAGGACCGATACCGTCGCAAAATAACGGGCGCACATAGGCCGGAACAAAACCGGGAAAATTGAACGCATGCTCTACGCCCGACTCAAAAGCCATTTGCCTAATGTTGTTACCGTAATCCACCACCGCCAAACCTTGCTGCTGAAACTGCAACATAGCGCTTACTTGCTTGGCCATACTTTCTTTTGCTGCGGCAACCACTAAATCAGGATCACTCAAACGTTTTTCTGCTGCCTCGGCCAATGTCCAGCCACAGGGTAAATAACCATTGAGCGGATCGTGAGCACTGGTTTGATCTGTGACGACATCCGGCTTTATGCCGCGATCCAGGATTTCTTGATAGACTTCTGCCGCGTTACCCAATAGTCCAATACTAATCGCCTCTCCTTTCTTACCGCACTCGTCGATGATCTGTAAGGCTTCATCAAGCTCGGTGACTTTCTTGTCTACGTAGCCATGCGCAAGACGCAATTCAATTCGCGATTCATCACATTCTACCGCCAGCATCGAAAAGCCTGCCATCGTAGCAGCCAGAGGTTGTGCGCCGCCCATGCCACCGAGCCCACCGGTTAATATCCATTTGCCTGTCGAGTCGCCATTAAAGTGTTTATTGGCGATCGCGCAAAATGTTTCGTAGGTGCCCTGTACAATGCCTTGCGATCCAATATAGATCCATGAACCTGCCGTCATCTGGCCGTACATCATCAAGCCCGCTTTATCGAGTTCGTTAAAGTGCTCCCAGGTACTCCAGCGCGGTACCAAATTCGAATTCGCAATGAGTACCCGTGGTGCGTCTTTGTGGGTTTTAAAAACGCCAACCGGTTTTCCGCTCTGAACCAACAAAGTTTCGTCTTCTTCTAAGCGCTGCAGGGTTTCTACAATCTTGTCGTAACTCGGCCAGTCTCTCGCCGCGCGTCCAACGCCACCATAAACAATCAAGGACTCAGGATGTTCGGCGACGTCGGCATCCAAATTATTCATCAACATTCTTAAAGGCGCTTCAGTCAACCAGCTTTTCGCCGTCAAGCGGGTACCTGTAGCTGCTTTAATTTTCCTGCTCGGATCAAATCTGTCTGACATTTTACTGCCCTCTTTTTTGACGACTAAAAATTCAAATGACTGCCCAGGCGATAGCGATCTCCGGGATGGTAAAGATAGGCAAAACTCACCACGCCTCTTTTGCTCCAGGTTCGTCGAGTAATTTTCAAACAGGGATCGACGTGCGACATCTTTAAATACTTGGCGATAGCTTTCTCTGGTAATACCGCTTCGACAATATGATCGGCTTCAGTTAGGGGCGCTACATTCGAGAGATACACATTAGGTGTCTGGAGCTTGAAATCTTGCGTACCATAGTCCGGAGCAAATTTCGGATTAACATAACGGTCTTCGTACTGAACCGGAATACCGCTTTCAAGATGGACTAGCGTGCTGTGAAATATCTCCTGCCCTTCTTGTACAGACAATAACATCGCTTTTCGCTTATCACTACTGACGCGGTTAACCTTCACCACCCGACAGGAGTAGTCATGTCCGCGTCCAGCTATTTCGTCGGCGATATTGTGAATTTCAAGCATTGAACTCATCGGCCGCTGATCGGCTACAAATGTTCCAAGACCTTGGGATCGAACTAAAAACCCGGCAGCACAGAGTTCATCTAATGCGCGCCTCGCGGTCA
Source organism: Oceanicoccus sp. (assembly GCA_047623245.1). Taxonomy (GTDB): domain Bacteria; phylum Pseudomonadota; class Gammaproteobacteria; order Pseudomonadales; family Dasaniaceae; genus Oceanicoccus. The sequence goes on from JBLHNZ010000215.1 coordinate 3,444, forward strand.
TTCGACTGACACCAAATTGCTCGGCCAATACATTTTCTGACGGGATTTTTTCCGCGGGCTGCCAGGTTCCCAATTCAATATGATCGGTTATAGCGTTTTTTATTTTGATATATTTTGCTTGCAAGAAATGTCTCCTTTATGGTGGCAAGTCTACTTGTCTATAGTTGTATATACAAGTAGACTATTTTCACCCAATTTTTAGCAGCAGGATTTACGATGACAGCCCCTTCGACAACAGCATCGGTAAAAACCGTCGACACTCTAATTGACAATGTCCATATTGCAACAATGGACGAAGATAGCAGAGCACCTTATGGTGCAGTTAAAAATGCTGCCCTCGGTATCACCAATGGCAAGATAAGCTGGCTGGGCACTCATATTGAAGCACGTGCGATCAAAGCCAACAATAATATTTCTGGGGATCTCCAATGGATCACTCCCGGCTTAATCGACTGCCATACTCATCTGGTCTATGGCGGCAACAGAGCTGAGGAGTTTGAACTGAAACTTTCCGGCGCTAGCTACGAAGAACTGTCTAAAAAAGGTGGCGGTATTGTCAGCACGGTCAATGCGACACGAGCACTCAGTGAAGACGTGTTATTTGAAGCCTCCCTACCCCGCTTAAAAAAACTAATGGCAGAAGGCGTTACAACAGTAGAGATTAAATCGGGATATGGACTCAATCTCAGTGACGAGCTAAAGATGTTAAAAGTCGCCCGCCGGTTGCAAGTGCACTTTCCAGTCGACATTAAAACCACCTTTCTCGGTGCCCATGCGCTCCCGACAGAATTCAATGACAAAGATACCTACATCCAGTTTTTGATTGACGAAGTTCTGCCGATCGTAAAGTCACAGGGTTTGGCGGATGCCGTCGATTTTTTTTGTGAGGGGATAGGATTCAACCGAGATCAATGTGCTAGATATGCTCAAGCCGCTAGCCAGATGGGCTTACCCATAAAGGGACACGTTGAACAACTGTCTTACTTAGCTGGCGCAACACTCGTTGCGGAATTTGGCGGACTATCGGTTGACCATCTGGAGTATTTACCGGTTGAAGACATTGATGTCTTGAAGCAGGCAAACGTGGTGGCAGTGCTTCTCCCTGGCGCATTTTATTCCTTACGCGAAACAAAAGTACCTCCTATCGAGCAAATGTTGGCAGCGAATTTACCTATTGCCATCGCGTCCGATCTTAACCCCGGATCGTCGCCCATTGCATCCTTGTTGATTGCCATGAATTTGGCCTGTGTGTTGTATAAATTGCGTCCTGAGGTTGTATTGAAAGGTGTAACGGTTAACGCTGCACGCGCCTTGGGGTTGCAATCAGAAATAGGTCAACTACGCATAGGTATGAAGGCTGATCTTGTTTTGTGGCCAATAGATTCACCGGCACAACTATGCTACGGGATGAATCTTGTGGCACCGTCAATGATTTTTAAGGAGGGACATTGTGTTAAAGCCCTGTGACCAAAATATCTGGCAAGGACGTACCGACCGGGGCGAGCATAATCGCTGGCATGAGCGGATTAATCAGCAAAGCAAGGACGGGGATTCAGCATTGGCCATTTGCGGCTTTTGTTCGGATGCGGGAGTGAGTCGAAATCAAGGTCGCCTAGGTGCAAGCCTCGGGCCTGATGTTATACGCGCAATGTTGGCAAATCTGGTTTACTCAAACGCTAAACCGGTAGTCGATCGTGGCAACATATCCTATGAAGACGATCAATTAGAACTTGGGCAGACAGATCTAGCTACCATAATTTCAAAAGATATCTCTCATAAAAACTTCCCCATTGTATTGGGTGGTGGGCACGAAGTCGCATGGGCCTCGTATCAAGGAATAAGAAATGTCTACCCGGATACCAAGCTAGGCATCATCAATTTCGATGCACATTTTGACCTGCGTCCCAGCCAACCGCACGGTTCCTCAGGTACACCGTTCCGTCAAATTGCCGAAAATTGTCAAGAGACTGGTCAATCTTTTAACTATTTCGTGATGGGTATTAACAAAGCGGTGAATACCCCTTCACTATTTAGTTACGCAAAAAGCGTAGGCGTACGCTGGCTCAGTGATATCGATATGGGGTCACTACCCGTGAGTCATTTACTGGCAGAGTTAGAGCAATTTTGTGGTGAAGTAGACAAGATTTATGTCAGTATCTGTCTCGATGTATTCCCAGCACACATTGCACCGGGTGTGAGTGCGCCGGCTTCTCTGGGCGTGGATTCGATTATTATTATCCAATTACTACACTACTTAAAAAATTTAGGATCAAAAATTGTCATGTTAGACGTCGCGGAAATGAACCCCATGTACGACATTGACAGTCGAACGGCTAGATTGGCAGCACGACTTATTCAAGAATTCGTCTCTGAGTGAGAAGTAGAAATAAAACTTAGTGCTAGTACCCCCAACGCCGATATATGCTTTACAATCTCGAAAAGACATTGAACTTACAAAAGTTGTCATTATAGGAAGCAAGTATGCTCAGCCTCGACCAAATAAATGCATGGAAAGAAAAGGGAGCCTTCGTCATGCAGCTGCCTGAAGAGGTATGCTCTCCATCTTTGCAATGGCTAAATCAAAACTTCACACTCGGTAATATCGACCCGGAACACCTGGATTTTGGATCTCCCGACAAACAATTTGAATTCCCTTCATGCGTTGAACCCCTGGACGACCTCGTTCTGAACGAGCAGTTGATTGGAGCGGTACAGCAGCTTTTGGGCACGAGCGACATTCGTCTGCTACAAGCCGACTTGTGGCCGAAGATTGGTGTCGAAAGCGATAATCATGAAGCTCAAGCCAACACTGATCAACGCATCCACATGGACTACGGCAATAACAGTGTTTTGCATCCCGACTGGAATCACCCTGAAACCGTTGCGGCCATTATCTATTACGACGACAGCGTCGAGACTGCCGGTGGAACAGCGTTTGTCACTAGGAATGGCAACGATGATCCTGTTTACCAACCACCGTTTATCCACATGCCCGGACAGGCTGGGAAGCCCTTTTTCAATGACCGTAAGACGGTAGAGGACTGGTTTCATATCAACGATCCCGAAGCTTTCGAGCTGCGTGAAAAACTCTATCAACGCGAAGAATTAGTAGAATTTAAACCTGGGACTATTCTGTTTTATCGTCACGATATATGGCATCGGGGCACGCCTCTCACCCCCGGAAAATTGCGCCGTGTACATAATCTTGC
>JBLHNZ010000216.1:0-6636 GCA_047623245.1 Oceanicoccus sp.
AATTATTATCGGAAAACTAAGATAAATCGCCGCGCCTTATTAGCGAGCTAAATATATCCATTATTAGCAAAGAGTAAATTGTCAAAAGGTAGGATTTTGACGGCCCTAATCACCCCCAAGTAAAAGCGGCATTGTCGCCACGAAAAAACTACCGTGGCCCAAAGCACACTTCAATATCTCGACGACTAATTAGCAAATTATCACCAAGTATTGTACGAGTTCGTTTAGTCAGCGCCTCCTCCTATTGGCATGAAACGGTTATTCCCTTCCATTCCTTTTTTAATTCTTAGTCATAAAAAATGGGGGGGGGAGAAACACTCCTTCATTTCGAGATTCAGATTCTCCCGACTAGATCCAATATCTGATGCTAAAGGGCACGGAATTTCGTTATTTTATCTATGAAATTATGTAATTTACGAATTATCGTATTGTATATATTTCGAATATTTTATTATAAACCTTTTAAATACATAGAGTTAAAATAAATACGAAGGTTGGCACGGGATTTGTAATGTGAGACAGGACGATCTTAATCGTCAATCAAAACAAACTTCATCTAAAGGGCTAAAAAACATGAATAGTAAGATAATGGCACTCTCAATACTCGCGGTCTCGATGGTAATTACCGAGATTTCAATCGCTGATCTACCCGATCCGGGCATGGAAGTATTAAAAGGTCGCACTGCACTCGTTGTCACTGACCCTCAAAATGACTTTCTTAGTCCTAAAGGCGTGGCATGGGGTGTGGTAGGTAAGAGCGTGACAGCGAATAATACCGTTGCCAATATCGATAGCTTGTTCAAAAACGCGAAAGACAATGATATGCCGGTATTTGTCTCACCGCATTATTACTTCCCACACGATCACGGATGGAAATTCGAAGGTGCTCTTGAAAAACTAATGCACAACATCGGCATGTTCGATCGCAAAGATGCATTGAGCGTCGAAGGTTTTGAAGGCTCGGGTGCTGACTGGCTTAAACAATACAAAACCTATATTCAGGACGGTAAAACAGTTGTGACCAGCCCTCATAAAATATATGGGCCAGAAACTAATGATCTGGTTTTGCAGTTACGTAAGCAGGGTATCGAGAAAGTAATACTCGCCGGTATGTCTGCCAACCTTTGTACCGAATCCCATATGCGTGAATTGATGGAGCAGGGTTTTGAAGTTGCCGTCATATCAGATGCCACGGCTGCAGCCCAGGTTACCGAGGGAGATGGATATGAAGCGGCGATGGTTAATTTCCGTTTTATCGCTAATACGGTCTGGACAACAGAGCAGGCAGTAAAGGAAATCTCAAAGTAGCGTTACAAAAAACATAGGAATTGGTGCAGCCAATTCAACGGTAGTGGCTATTTTCCGATTAAATAGAGTTCCCAAGCAAGCTGATTTTAGGCTTTATCTAGGAGCATTAGACAAAAAGGGTCATACCGATACTAGGGGTCTCCTCGCTGACGGAACGTCATCGATGATCAAATAGTCTTTAATATACATTTTTCTAAAACAAACCATTTTTTACACTACAGCAACAGAGGTCTTATCATGAACAAAAATATCGAACGACAAATTAAATCACCCACTTACACATTAACATTGCCGGCAAAAACGGTTGAAGACGCCGATCCGAAAGCTCGTGAAGTGCTTGCGCAAACTCAGTCAAAAATGGGCATGGTTCCCAATATGTACGGTGTAATGGCTAACTCACCCGCTATGTTGCAATCCTACGCGAAAGGTTATGCCCTGTTTCGTGAAAACGCAGGATTTACACCGGCAGAACAGGAAGTCGTCTTTCTCACTATCAGCCGCGAAAACGAGTGTCACTATTGTATGGCTGCGCATAGTTTTGTGGCCGACAATATTTCCAAAGTGCCGATGGAAGTGACCGATGCAATTCGCAATGACGATGCGATAGAAGACAGAAAAATAGCCGAACTACGCCAATTTACCCGCACTATGGTGGTTTCACGCGGTCACCCGAATCAAGACGATGTCTCTGCCTTTGTACAAGCCGGATATTCAGAGAGTCACATACTCGACATTATTCTAGCGATTTCAGTGAAAACCATCAGTAACTACGCCAACCACGTGTTTGATACACCTGTAGACGCAGCATTTAAAGGTCGATCTTGGGAAGGTCTAGCTGCCGCTTAAATGTAGAGTTTGAAGGGCCCAATCACTCCTAAAGCAAAGGTTGGCATTGTCATAATTTTTTTAGTAACAGTCTCCTCCTATTGGCATGGAACGGGTTATTCCCCCCATGCCTTTTTTAATTCGCAGTCATGGAAAGTCTGTTGAGAAACACACCCTGATGTCGAGATTTAAATTCTCTCCGACTAGTCCGATCTCTGATACCCAAGGGCACAAGATCGCGCTATTTAATCTATGAAATTACGTTATCGATGAATAAACGTATCTTTCTTTTAAAGATGATTCAGTCGACAAATGTGTTGTGTACATCGACTCTCCTGATAATGAGGCATTTCTGGGTGAAGCTAGTAAGTACGATATTGCAAAATAAATTTGTCAGGCAAGCGGCCCTAGAGGTCCTAATTGTAAGTATTTATTCGGATTAGCTAAAACCTTAAGGGAATTAGAACTCGAAGATGAACATGTTTTTGAGATTGAACGTTGTGTAGAAAAAATTATGGCAATTGTGTAGATGTATAGAAAACCTGAACGTTCCCATAACAAGCAGAAAAGCTATTGAAACTTTTGAATTACATACCCTCTTCTAACTGGCATACCTATTGTGATTAAATTGGGGATTTAGCCCGGCAGCTTGACAGTTCAGAACAAAGCAACTAAACCATTACATCACAACTCTTCGCTCTAGTTAGTGCTCGTAAATCACTAAAATTAACTGGAACTCCGGAAGCATCGGTTCCTGCAGCCGGGTAAATCACGTCAAATCGTAATAGGCTCTCGTCGATTAAAATTGGCAGGTTATCTATCCCAAAGGGACAAACACCGCCTGGTCTGAAGCCAGTCTGAGCTTCGGTTTCTTCTGGTGTCGCAAACCTCGCTTTGACGCCAAGTGCCGCTTTCAACTTTTTGTTGTCCACTCGTTTGTCACCAGAGCAAACAATAAGCCGGAACTGACCATCTTTACCCTTAAACAGCATCGACTTAGCAATTTGTCCTACCACGCAGCCAATTTTTTCCGCGGCCATTTCAGAGGTAGGCGTGCTCCCAGATTCGAACTCCAGGGCTTTAAGATTGTGTTGATCTAAAACTAATTTTACTTTTTCTGGAATCATATGAAGGTTGTTAAATAAGGGAATTGGGATTGGCTATCTGAGATTGAATCCCAATCTCACAGATAGCTGAGCTTTATGCTAGGGCCGTCTACGGAGGTCTACTGAAAGTAGAACCTCTTCAAATCTAGCCATGGACAAATTATCCTGGATGGCTCGGCGCACGAGTTCAGCCTGACTTTCCCCTGCCATACCATTAACTGGTGAGTCAGTATCAAGGTTGGTGGGGAATGGGTAACCTTCGGCACATGCAGCAATTGCAGCATCTAATCGATTGCTATCCAACTGGTTTTTGAGCCGTAGCAACGCAGGGTAAAGAGCCAGCGTCATTGTCGTTCTGTCCAAACTCTCTAATGATCGCCCGAATGCAGAAGAGATTTGCAATAGATTCGCCATTCTATCTATCGACTCACTTTTGTTGTCGCCAGCAGCATGAAATAGAGCCGGATTAAAAAATAGCCCATCACCTTTCTTGAGTGGTAGTTGGACGCAGTGTTGTTCAAACGAGTCGCGAAAATCGACGTTATTTACTGCGAGAAATCCTGGGCCGAACGACTGCGAAAAAGGTAGTAATTTGGTTGGACCGCTTTCGAGAGGCATCTCGCAATGCGCGATTGCGCCTTGTAGCGTTAGTGCAGGAGAGATGGCATGAATATGCGAAGGGTACTGCTGTAATACCGTCGAGGGCAGGAAGCCTAAATGATAATCTCGGTGAGCTTGCTGAGCCTTCCCACCAGGATGAACGACGTTAACCTGAGACGTCATTTGGTAACCAGGGCCGAGCCAGGCCTCACATATTGCTGAAAGAGTAGTATTACCAAAATATCGGACAAATAACTCTGGGTTGGCCAAGCACAATTTCTGCGTTGAATTCCAGATTCGAGTATTGCTGCCCGTCGCTGCAAAGTGATCCCCCTGCCCCTGGACCACATTTTTTTCTTGCTTCATAATTCCATCAAAAACAGCGTTTGCTTCATCGATGACATCCATATCATCGACAAGCCCACTTAATACTAGAACACCAGGCCCACTATCAAGGACGTTTGCCCATTCCTCAAGAATAGATTGCCTGCCCACACCTGATAACTCACAGAGCAGGTCTGAGGTTTTGTATAACGGTATGTTGCACTTTATCTCATCGGCATAAGGCACGTCGTCGTGCTGGAGCTGCTGTCGAATATGGGTACGGAATTGCCCTATGTCGCAATGACTATCATCATAAAAAATGGATCGGGTCATCTTTTGATATGCTCAGTATTTGTTTAGACGTCAACCCAACGTCGAGAATCACTGGACCTACGAATTGCGCTAATTACTTCTGCCACTGCAAGCCCATCTCGAAATGTTGGCCAAACAGGTTCTTCAGTTTCGATTGCTTTAAGGAAGTCGCGTGCTTCAATTATGATTTGGTCCTGGTAGCCGGTACCGTGGCCCGGGCCGAGACAAAAATTAACATAGTCCGGATGCGTTGGGCCGACCAGGATTTTTTTGAATCCCCGCTCCTGCTCTGGGCCTTCAGCCCGGTATAACCATATTGAATTCTGGTCTTCCTGGTCAAAACGTATCGCGCCTTTGGTGCCGGTTATTTCATAGGCATAGCCCATTTTGCGACCGGTAGCGGTACGCGATGCAAACAAATGTCCCATTACCCCATTTTCAAAACGACACATTACCTGTAGCTGGTCATCATTACTCACGTCGACACCACCTCGCTGTTTGTGCACCGTTTCAATTTCAGCATTCAATTCTCGTATGGGCCCGATTAGTGCCAACATGGCATTAACTGGATGAGGGGCAAGGTCGCCAAGACAACCATTGGCATCGCCAAAATTACGCCAGTTCGCTGGATAATTGGGGTCGGCATCAAAGTCTTCAGTATGCTCTCCTCGAAACCAGGTTAGCGTCCCAATTTGATCATTGGCAATTAACTGACGGGCAAACTGTGAAGCTGGCGTGCGGATATAGTTGTAGGCAACCATGTTGGCGACGCCTGAAACCTCTGCGGCCTCTACCATTGCCAATGAATCTGCCATTGAGGCACCCATTGGTTTTTCGCACATGACCGGCTTCCCGGCAGCCAGTGCTCGCTCTGCAATTTCACGATGGGTAGTCTGTGGCGAAGCGATAATCACTGCCTCAACAAGATCGTCATCAACTAATATACGCCAGTCATTCGTGGCTCGTTTAAACCCATAGGATTGCCGATAGCGTTCAGCCGATTCAGTACTGGTGGCGGCAATCATCTCCAGCCGAGGTCGTAGAGTCGTTCCAAATACGGCTCCCACCGCTGCCATGGCCACGGAATGGGCCTTGCCCATATATCCGCCACCGATAACGCCTATTCCTATTTCACTCATGCTTGAACCGCGCTTTTTGGTTTCATTTATAGTTTTACTGAAACTGCATTTAACCGATTTCAGATACCTTTACACTGCTACCTTGCTGGTAAGACAGCATGGCGGCTTCGGCGATCAGTAGGGCTTGCAAACCGTCTTGCATCGAAGGATAGCTTACCGTCTCGTCAGTAAGCGAACGGATAAAAGTATCTAGTTCAGAGCGGTACGCTGCCTCATAGCGTTCAAGGAAAAAATAAAGCGGCTTGGGTCCATTGACACCGGTCTCAGTGTGACTGGTGACGGTACTCTCATTGACGTTTCTGGCTTCAAGCATTCCTTTTGAGCCATGTATTTCGATGCGTTGGTCATAGCCATAACTCGCTCGACGACTATTCACTATTTGAACAAGTTTTCCACTCGCCGTCTTTAACGTAATCATTGCACTATCAATATCGCCTGCCTTGCCAATCTCTGGGTCAACTAAACAAGAAGCTTGTGCACTCACTTCGGTGATTTCCTCCGACAGTAGAAAACGTGCCATATCAAAATCATGAATCGTCATATCGCGAAACAGGCCACCACTGACCTTGATGTAATCAACTGGTGGCGGCGATGGGTCTTTTGAGATAATGCTAACCATTTCCACATCCCCTACGATACCTTGGTCGCATTGCTGTTTTAGCAGTTGGAAATTGGGGTCGAATCGACGGTTAAAGGCAACTAGCGCCTTTCGGTCAGTTTCGGCAACATTTGCACAACACTCACGTACCCGTGACAGTGACAAGTCGATAGGCTTTTCGCAGAATACATGCTTGCCACTGGCGACCGCCTGTTCGATTAGATCAGCGTGGGTATTGGTCGCGGAACAAATCAACACAGCATCTATTTCAGGATCGGAAAATATCTGCTTTGGATATAATTGATCACAGTTTAACTCTGCACTGAGCCTATCCGCATTTTCCGAAAAAGGGTCATACAGTGCTTTAAGTTTAGCACCGCTGTGACGCAAAACATTCCCACCATGAATAGAGCCTATGCGCCCA
>JBLHNZ010000217.1:0-6624 GCA_047623245.1 Oceanicoccus sp.
GAGTATCCAATGCCGCTGGCGGCACCGGTAATGAATGCAACACGACCTGTGATATCTGTCATAGATGTCCTTCCTTTGTGAGGCTCCAGAGCATGTCGCTGGAAGCCCATGTTTAATTCAAATTTTTTGGCTCGGTGTGTGAACAACAAATCGACTACTGCAGTGGCACTACAAGCGCGATAGGTGCTCTTCCACAAATTCCATCCGGTCTTTCCCCCAGTAGAGCTCTTCGTCAATGATGATTGACGGAACGCCAAAAACACCTTTATCTAATGCCGTATTAGTTGAGTCAATTAATGCCTGGCGCACAGGATCGCTTTCAGAGTAATTTTCAAACTCTTGCGGATCGACATCTAAAGACGACGCAATCTCACGCAGCGTTTCATAATCGCCAATGCTGCCATCACCACGTTCCCAATAAGCGGCAAATATTTCGTGAATGAAGTCTGCCTCCTTACCCCACTGCCGCATTGCTATGGCGCCGCGGAGTGCCCGACTCGTCTTGATTGGAAATGCTGCGGGAACACTAAAAGGCAAGTCATATTTTTTTGCCCATCTCATGAGATCATCCCCCCGATTCTTTAGCTTTGCCCGCGGTTCATCCATTAATACATAGTTGTTAGATTGGAAGACGTGCCCCACATTGAATGGATGCCAATGAATTTTCGCATCATAACGTTTTGCAATCGGCTCTAATAGCTTGATTGCGAAATAGGCGTTGGTTGAACCAAGGTCCCAGTAGAAATCGATCTGCGGAGCCATTATTTCACCTCTAATGTTGGTAATTTCAACACAATGTCGAAAGCACACATAAATATGTTACTGCAATCAGGCACTTGCGCTTTTTGTAAGCCAATTATTAGGTATGGCTAAAGCAATGCAATTATCGACGACTGAAGGGAGTACGATGTTTCTATGCAAGCCAGAAAAAATTGTCTTCAGTTGCCTTTCAATGCCTAGTCGTTTCCCGCTCCTTTCAACATCGACAGTACTGACTTTAACAAAACTGTTAGAATCAATGAAACAATTTATTTGCTTAATATCTATCTATTCTATGGATAGGTAATTCTTTAGATAGGCTATTGGGTAGATTGACTGTTTTTTTCACTAGCCACCGGGAGAGGACGATAAACAAGCGTCAATTACGAATTTTTGCCGCCGTCGCGCAGCACTTAAACTTCAGTCGAGCGACTGACAAAATCCATATTTCCCAGCCTTCCGTCTGCATCGCGATCTAGACGCACTCTAACTGAACCGTCAATACAAACCAGTTAGTCTCACCACAGAGGGCCTGATTCCGAAACAATGCGCACAACAGCTATTGCTTAGTTTTGACCAAAACGGCAGTAAATTTTCGAGCGAGCGCTCGATAGTTGAACCCAATAATATGGAGGTTTTTGGTACCGAGTATCGTTCGCTCTATAGACAAATTTCCGACTTGCCGACACTCAAAAGGAAATTCTAAGACGCTGCGATAACATCCAACAATATTGAGAGATTATCAGGTATGGGACAACGACGATATTTAACTCAAATATTCAATTCAAATATTTAACACAATTTCGTCCGGAATTTTTGGCTTCGTAAAGTGCCAAATCTAAGCGCTTGATGAAGCTATCAAAATCGTCCGTCTTTTTGAATTCGGTCACACCAATGCTACAGCTAATATTAATCTTTCCGTCGAATGATTCATTTGCGATCATCAGGCGTTTTTTTTCTGCGATGACGCGCGCCTGCCGAATATTAGTTTCCGGGAGTATCACGACAAACTCTTCACCACCCCAACGCGCGCAAATGTCTGAACTGCGGTTATTGTTAGAGATCACTTTCGCTAAAACCTGCAATACTTTGTCTCCGACAGAGTGCCCATATTGGTCATTTATATCCTTAAAATAGTCGGCGTCGAATAACAAAAGGCTCAAAGGGGTTAAGTATCTTTTGCTGCGGGATATTTCTCTGGCAAGCTCTTCTTCAAATTTTCTTCGGTTAAAGAGTGAGGTCAATATGTCGGTATGTGCATCGTGTTTCGCCTGTGTTATCTGCTGCTCAAGCCGGATATTAATTTTTTCGAGCTCTTCTGCTCGCTGCTGGACGATATTCTCCAGGTTAAAGTTATCTTCTAGTAGCATCTTGTTTTGGCGCTCAAGTGCTTCTTGAAGCAATTTGTACTCGTGAATGCTGGCATGTGCTCCCACCATCCTTGATATCGAGCCATCGTCATTACGCTCAACAATCTTTCCGTGGTCATGGATCCAGAGATAATGACCATCTTCCTTTTTACAGCGGTATTCAACTTGGTAAGCATCTGAGCGACCGGATATATATTCATCGAAAACAGTCATAACACGAGGGTAATCATCAGGGTGTATTAAGTTCTCCCAAGTGAAAACTGATCTTTCGAAACTATCGAACTCATACCCCAGCATGCTAAACCAGCCAGGGCTGCGCACAACACGCCCGGAATTGGCATCCCAATCCCAGACGCCTTCATGAATAACGTTGTAGACGTAGGACAATGTGTCCTTTTCCGTATGTCGTTTATTTTTCTTCATTGTATTATCTCGTCAACATGCCGGTGACAGATTATCCGAGTTTTCGAACATATCCATGTTAAATGACTCATACACTACGCAGTACAAAAAAGGGACCGCATCGTTCTCACTACGCTGTTGTCTAACACCGTCATATTCTATGTGCCATCTTAGTTCAGAGATCTACAACAGACGGACACACTGCCTAGTGTCGCGGAGAATAAACGTTGAATTTTAATCTACCCACATTCTTTATCCCTACATTATTCCACGACCCTATCCCACGCAATCAAAAATTGGTATGAATCTCGGACCAGTATGATAGAGTGAAAAACAGAGTTCGATGTCATTTTATCCCACTAGTCTATACTGAACCTCAATTTCAACACCACCTAATGGAAAGATCCATCATGCAGCGCGACACTAATCGTCTAATATTACAATTCGAACAATTGCTCCGCCAAGTCAATCGTGAAGTGATCAATCCTGAAATAGAAGATTTATCCCTTGAAAAACTTCGACCCATTATACAAATGGTGGCAAAAAGCCGAGCCGCGTATTTGAAACGTCTTTATGATATTTCAATCATTCATAATGAGACGAATGGCCTCCCCACGCAGGAAGAAATGGCAGAACTAAAATTACTTCGGGAGAGATTTATTGATCTCACTGACGGGGCAAAATCCATTGAAATATCGATTCAGCGAGGATATCTCGACTTACAGTCGTAGATCTTAAGCATCACCTCTGGCTCGGTATTCCGATCGCCAGAATAATTGACACCTAATCAATTGATTTTATCTGTTTAAGTAATCCCGTCAGTGAAGTACATTAATAGAAAGAGCTTTGGTTACAATTTGTTTGGTAAATGACAGGTTCAGCACAGGGAACGCGAAACTCTTCTAGCGATTTATATTTCCTTGGTAAAAGCATATCGAACAAAGTATTTTTCTTCACCAACACATGTTGAGAAACACGTCGACAGAATTAGCATCAATATTTGAATAACCAACAACGATCACGGCACGCTCTATACGATTCGTCAGCTTACTTTTCTAACGTTATAGCTTCATTCATTAAACGCTTACACTCATTATCCAGCTTTCGTTTGTCCCATTTATATTAACTCTATTGGACTAGCGTATACCATTGCTGACTCCCGCCAAAGTGGCCGACTGAGCCGTTTGCGAAGACCCTAAAGGGTGCTTGTAGACTATTAAAAAAAGCACCATTCTAAGGGAGCTAGCGCTGATTTTTTGTCAAGACAACGTCATCAAGTTAGGTATATTGAGTTGATAGAACCCTTTCAACCATTGATTTGAGATGATCCTTGGTGGTACTCTCGCCCGCTCAGAATCGACCCCGAAATCATCCATCGCAAACATGCCATCCGAGTTGGCAGCGATGAAAAGCATAAGTGCCATAATCGATGAGCCTAAAGACGACGTCTTAACGCATTAAACCGAAACCTAAAAAAAGTGAATCACAACAAAAGGCGCAGATTCCGACACTGGTATGTGCTAGAGGTGAGTGACACTTTTTCGTAGCAAAATTACTCAGAGGAGACGAAAAATGAGCCAGAGAATCAATATGGGTGGTGTTGCCACAGGACCCTTAAGTGGCGTTAAAGTCATCGATTTTACCGCGGTGTATTCTGGCCCTATAGCTGCTTCAATATTGGGTGACCAAGGTGCCGAAGTAATCAAAATAGAGTCACGTCACGGTGATTTAATGCGAGGAGGCCTTCCAAAAAGTAATGGGGCGGGGAGCCCATTTACCACCATGAATCGCAACAAAAAGTCTCTGTGCCTAGATCTAAAGAATGAGTCTGGACTCGATATTGCCCGCAAATTAATCGCGTCTGCGGATGTGGTAATGGAAAATTTTCGCCCGGGCGTGATGGACCGTTTGGGACTTGGTTACGATCAATTTAAGGAAACCCACCCCAAATTGGTTTATGTCTCGATCAACGGCGTCGGTGCGATCGGACCTTACGTCAAACGCCCCATCTACGATGCAATCATCCAAGCGTTGTCCGGCTTTACGTCGTTGCAAAACGACGAGCCCGCCATGGTCAACAGTTTAGTCTGCGACAAAGTAACATCGCTAACAGCGGCGCAAGCGGTGACTGCGGCGCTGTTTAGAGCAGAACGTTCAGGCCGCGGCCAAAGAGTTGAGCTGTCAATGCTTGACGCCAGTCTGTTTTTCCTATGGCCCGACGTCATGAACAACCACACATTCCCCGACGAATCGGTAGAAAATATTCCCCAATTGGACCACAGCCTTTTTATGCGAAAAACTCGCGATGGCTGGATTGCTTCAATGCCAGTACAGCAAAAGGAAGCAGACGCTTCTTTTCGCGCACTCGACATTGAACACTTATCGGACGATGATCGTTTTTCCAGCGCCGAAGCTCGCTCCCGCAATCGCACTGCTTATGTGGAACTAACGGGCGAAGCTTACGCTCGTTTTACGACCGATGAACTTTGCCAACGTTTTGAAGCGGAAGATGTACCGCACTCAAGAATCAACAGCCGAGAAGATGTGATCAACGACCCACAAATTAAAGCTATGGAAGCGCTGTGGACATACGATCACCCTCAGGCCGGCGAGGTACGAAGCCCCAGACCACCCGCACAATTTTCTGAAACTCCCAGTAATATCCGCGCGCATACGCCTGCGCTAGGCGAACACAATACGGATATTTTGACGGAGCTTGGCTATGGCGCCGCCGATATCGAACGTTTATCTTCTGAGGGAGCGATTTACGCTGAATAAATGCCTCTTCAAGACACTCGGAGATTAGCACTGCCTCATACGACACATGTCGTATAATCCGCATATTCCAGAAAATCGATTTTTATTTCTGGAATATGCGCGTATGCCAGTTTACAAGGAAGAACGAAGTATCGCTAAGTGGTCTTTTTTCGACTTCATTTAATGCCACGAATACTTATCGTTAGGCTACAGATCGCCACAGCCCCACCATAAACGACCACTCTTCCCAATGAATCAATCAGATTTCATCTCGATAAGTTTTTTATAGGTTCCCCACTCGGGTTCTTCATAGGAGCTAATTGATATAGGGAATACAGCCTTTCCTGAGCAAGATTCATTGATTTTTGCCATCCAACTTTCGAAGTCCTTTACATACCACAGCCACTCCTTAGTTCCCTCACCTGTCATAACCAAGATTAGAAATCCATTTTCCTCACCGTCAAGTCCACTTAGTGATTCTTCGAGATCATTATGATGTTCTTCAGAGCTACCTTCAAATTTGAAAGGACCATCGTAGTCTTCAAAATCCCAAGCAATAGCAACGAGAATTGGATAGTCGGAAAAACTTATCTTTGGATCTATTGCGGCACGATACCGATACAAAACGGGGATTTCGTTGACGATTCTTTTTACTTCTAACCACCCATCATTACATTCTTCTGACACTAAACTCTCCTGTTTGGATCCGACGATCTGGATCAAATTTTTTCAATTTTCAACGGCGCCTGTAGGCGTTTAACCACACAAAACTGAACTCTATCAGAGTTTCAAATAAAAACAATCCAACCATAACCCATGGTCGATTATATTGGGCAGGATAACATTTCATTCAAAATTTCATACATAAGCCGATCAGTACTCAGATCTTTTCAAACGATCTAACTCCTCAAATCCGGTCACGGAGTTGCAGGGAACAAAGATACACTGGTTACCCTAACACACATGTAACAACGTATTATGTTTCGAGATTCGACGTTTTGTATGGAAACGATTCTATTCTTGACGAATCTGGCATAGTCCGAGCTGTCGCGCATTATCAATATTAGATGTATCTCTCCAAAATCTTGTTCAGTTCTAATATGCTCTTTGGAGCAAGTCAATCGTGAGATGGCTAGCAGCAAAACCTGTTTTGGAAACCGGTAATTAGCAGTAGAGTAATTTAACCGTTCATATCTACTGTAGGAGGATGGTGTATCATTTTTTAGTCAGCTAGCTTTTTGGGATCTGAAATGCTGTGAGCTCAAACGAAAAATGCCTCGTAGACCGAGGCATTTTTGTAACTAACACAGTCTTTGGTTACTTTTTCCTTCTGGAA
>JBLHNZ010000218.1:0-6563 GCA_047623245.1 Oceanicoccus sp.
TGGCTATGATCGATCTAAATGTTTCTAACATTATGTATAAGGCGATTCGCGCCGCGAGTAATAAGGGTTGGCGCTGGGCGATCGGCGATTCAATGACGAATTGGCAGTCGCAGCGATCAGACGGTCTGACTCGTTGGGTTGCGGTGGTGACCGAAAATTTAGAGAGTACAGGAGTAAATTGAGAAATCAATTACTCTGACCTTTTTATCCGATCCCCTGATCCGAACTTAAACGGCGAGTTCAGAAATGGTGTAGAGTTGATGGTGATGTTTTTAGTTACACAGTGATTTCGGGAGTACGAAGATAGCAAAGATAATATTCTGAAATTTGCGATGCTCATCGTTTTTGGTATTCGCTGCTAGTATGCTGCAAAATTTAACCAATCGACTATAATCATCATCGCGTGGATGAAAATACAGCCACCCTAGTTTTGCCTTTGTCTATTTGATGGGCATGCACTGTTCAAAAGAGAAAATGACTGTTGCTATGACGCTATTTAGAAACAAATGGAGTAGTGTTTTCACTTTTATTTTAGTCTATTGGATTGTAGCTCAACTAAGCATGACGCTTGCAATTCAGCCAGGAAACGTGACGCCGATTTATCCGGCAGCCGGCATGGCATGGGCGCTGGTATTAATCGCTGGGAAAAGGGCTCTGCCACTGGTTTTTTTAGTGGGAATGCTCTCCAACTGGACTCCACTGATAGCCGACGGGTTCTCCTTAGCCGACTTCCTCTGTGCTATATGTATCGGATTGGGTGAAGTCTGCTCTGTTTATGTTGCTACGCTTTTGTTTGACCGATTCGCACAATCAAATATAAGGCTCGATACGCCAAGAGCAGTCATTGTATTTTCTTCTATTGCACTGGCATGGATAATCAGTCCAACCTTTGGCATTGGCAGTCTCTATCTAACTGGACTAATAGAATCACAATCCATTATAAACGCGTATGTTACCTGGTGGCTGGGAGATTCTATGGGAGTTTTATTGATAACGCCGATGGCCTTGTTTGCGTATAGAATTATGGGGCGCTGGAAAATCTGGTCTAAGTTGTTTGTAACATATGCTGTGTTTAGTACTGTTACCTTTGTGCTGAGTTTATTTTTGTTTTTTAGCGAATATCCAGTTTTCTATTTGTTGACATTTTTCTTACTGCTGTCTGCGTTTCGTTCAAGCCAGTTTGGACTTGCGACAGCCAATATTATTATTGCAGCGGTGGGTTTTTTTGCTGTGATGTCCGGCGCCAGTCTGTTTGCTCAGTACGAATTAACCACTCGATTACTGTTATTGCAATTTTTTGTTGGCGCAAACTTAGTGGCGAGTTTACTGGTCTGGAGTAATATTGAAGAAATTAGATTGCTCGGACTAAATTTGCAGGATGCGAATTATAAGGCGCGCGAAGACCCACTAACCCGTGTGTTGAATCGCAGAGGTTTCGAAGAGAATGCCTCATTACTTCTTCAGGATTACTCTTGTCAGAATTCTAGCCATTATCTGCTGATGTTTGATATTGATGACTTTAAGCTCATTAACGACGAGTTTGGGCACGACGCCGGCGACTTAGTTTTACAGACAGTGACCAAAAAAGTCTTACACTGTATTCGTGAGGAAGATCTGTTGTGTCGTTTTGGTGGCGAAGAGTTCGTACTACTTTTTGCTCATTCAGAAACTGACTCGGCACAGATTATGGCGGAGCGCGTATTACAAAGCGTTAGAGATATACAGCTGCAGTACGAATATCATGTTATTCCCAAAGTGACCGTTAGCTTGGGTTTAACGCAAATTACAGAGGCAGATTCGCTGCATTCGCTCATCCGAAGAACAGATAAACTACTTTATCAAGCGAAAGCCGAAGGAAAGGATTGTTTTGTTGATGACATTAATAGGATCGAAATTTCTAGGGAAATTACATTGCTGAGTTAGCTACTATACAAACGAAAAAAGGAGCATTACGTGTACGAAAGCGAAAATAGATTAACAGGAAAGCGACGTTTTAAACTATTGTATTTTATAGATTGAGATTGAGATTGCTCTTTTTTTTCTTCGAAAAATACAAAGGATAAGCATTGAAAAACGCGCTTTTACGTGGCGGTGATTACGTTGGTTACACTATTTCTCGTGGCCTAGCGATTATAGGAAAAGCTAAGCGATCTATTTAAGTAGGAGTCTGGAATAGTGTTGATACATCATAGTCCGTTACTACGTGTATGTTGGAATGTTATATGTGCCGAAAAATGTTCTAATTTTTCAGCTTGCGCCACGGCATTTTGATAGCTAATATTTATTAGCTCAAGGCAGTATTCTGGTTCAAATAAGACGTACCTGCCTAAGCTTGAACCTCCTCCCTAGGGAATTAATAACGAATAGAGTGCCTGGCCCTCACTTAGCTACCTTTAGCTCATTTTAACCCGAATCCGACATGAGTCGTTTAGTAAAGTTGTCGGCTGATGGATGAAATTCGTCTGCTTTATCTCGTTACGACCTATCGGCAGCCAATGTTAAAATTCTGCTATGATTAATTTCATCAAAAGATTAATGATGAGAATAACAGTTAATGAATGGATTACTGACAGAATTAAAGCGCCGCCACGTTGTGCAAGTGGGAATTGCCTACTTGGTTGTGGCTTGGGGTGTTGCCCAGGTAGCCGACCTTGTCTTGGATAACTACGGTGCGCCGACCTGGATCATGCAAGTGATCCTTGCGGCACTCGGCATTGGCTTTCCCGTCGCTTTGGTCCTGTCCTGGATATTCGACTTGCGCTGGGATGGTCTACATAGAGAGAGTGATATTGTCTCCGACATCATTGTCCCCGAAATACCTGTCCAGAAAGTCGAACATGAATCGATTGCCGTATTGCCCTTTGTGAATATGAGCTCTGATCCTGAGCAAGAATACTTCTCCGACGGTATTTCTGAGGAGCTACTCAACCTGTTGGCGAGGATCACCGAACTAACCGTCATCGCGCGGACCTCTTCTTTCAGCTTCAAAGGAGCCAACAAGTCAATCGCGGAAATCGGCACCATCCTCCGGGTTGCCTATGTTCTTGAAGGCTCTGTTCGCAAAGCGGGCAACCGGGTGCGTATCACCGCCCAGCTTATTGAGACCAGTAACTCGTCACATCTCTGGTCCGAGACCTATGAACGTGACCTCGATGACATCTTTGCCATTCAGGACGAGATTTCTGCGGCAATTGTCAGAGAGCTCAAGGGTCTGATCCTAGGCGGTCAGGACATCAAAGCGCCGCATACAAAGCGCACGTCAAACGTCGACGCCTATGAACACTATCTGTTGGGTCAGCATTTCCTCAACAAGCGCACCCGCGACGACATCAACCTGGGAAAAACGCATTTTGAGAAGGTTCTGGAAAGGGATCCGAGTTTCGCACCGGCTATGGTCGGTCTTGCCGATGCCCATCTCCTGCTTGTCCGCGTTAGCAACGGCTTAACGCCGCCGGAAGAAGCGCTTGAGGCGGCAACCGGGCTCTTGGATCACGCTCTAGAGCTACAGGGAGATACTGCCGAGACCTATGGGGTCAGGTCCGAGTACTTTCGGCTGGCGGGAGACCTTGAGGCCGCCCTTGAACAGGCCGAGAAGGCCATTGCTCTCAATCCCAACTACAGTCGGGGCTATGGGGTGAAGGCTAAGGCCTTGATACTAATGGGTGACCCCGATGCACCCGTATTGTCCACAATTAGAATGGCCGTGGAGCGCGACCCTACTTCTTTGGTTGGTCTCGCAAACCTGAATCTACAGTATTTAGATCGTCTTGAGTTTGACCGGAGCGAAGCGATCCTACGACAAATGGTAGCGATTGATCCGGATGAACGATTGATAAGTTGTTGCCACGCAGACACAATGCTGTACAAAGGCCAGTACAAGGCAGCTCTGGAACTACTGCTTACCGACGAGATGGCGTTCTCGGACGGAATCGTTACTTCTAACACTCAAGGTGTAGCGACCGATTTGGGTGGTGGTGAAGTCTTCGAGACCTTTAATCCGGCTTGGGCACTCGAACTCTATGCCTGGACAGGCCACCTGGGAGATGCCCGTCGGGTAGGTCCCTCGGTGGCGGCAGCGGACGGAGCCAAAGAAGACGAAGAGGTCGCTCTGGCTGTAGCATTGTGGCAGAGTATTGAGGGCAATCATGAAGTGGCACTCTCATGGCTCAGTTCCTTTGACGAAGCGGACACGGATAAATGGGGAGCACATTTTAGACATGCACCTAACTACATGGGAGCTACTCTGTCTCTCTATCTGTTCCGTAGGCTCGGTAAAAATACCAGCGCTAGGTTCTACCTCGGTAAATTCAAAGAACTACACAGCATCCTTGAGTCCGATCCCGATGGGCAACGCTATTCAACAGATTTTGTTGCCGCTGTCATTGCCGCAGCCGAAGGGGACATGAGTGCAGCCATTGATGCCCTCGAGCACCAGATCGAAAGAACTATGTTCCAGGCGGCGGGTTTTTTGAATCACCCGCTGTTTGAAGATCTTGTCAATGAACCTCGCTATCGGGCACTATTGACTAGGGTAGAGGCACACATTGCCCGGGAACGCGCCGCAGCAGAAACCGCCGGTCTTCTTCCTATTCCGGTGGAGCTTTTGGCTCGACTGAAAAACAATTAGGGCGCGTTTCGGTTTGTCCGGTTTTGGCACAAAGTGTGCTATTAGCCTCGATAGATTCGGGGCATTTTTGTGTCTGCTATACACCTTGCAGCTGTCTAAGACGAATAGTTTTAGGTAACGCTTGTTTAGATTAGTTGTTGCCCGCTTTAGCTGAGAGAGCGGTTGCGGTACTGCGAATGCTTAGGTTAGAGTGGCCTAGAAAAGGGCGTTTGTGCCACTTATCCACGCTCGGACTGTATGACGTGAGGATAATCCCAAGTCCGTTGCCTTTCTCGATGTTAATTGCCTCGGCAATTCACTGTATGAATCAGCAGTTTGAATTGCCAATTCAATAGTCTTATTAACGGTTTCAAAATAGTAATAAATCCTAAAAGGAAAGCATCATGAACATGTTAAAGAACTTCGCAGTTTTTTCCGCTTTACTGGCGTTTAGTTCCGCCGCGCTCTCTGCCCATCATGGCGGGGACCATTCTGACTCAGACCGGCTGGCCATGGTTTTGGACTCTCAAGAGGAAAAAATGAAGTCCCGGTATACGTATCGACATCCTGCGGAGACATTAGAGTTTTTTGGTTTGAAACCGGGAATGAAAATTGCCGAGCTACTGCCAGGAGGCGGTTGGTATACAAAAATTCTCGCTCCCTATGTTGGTGAAAAGGGTGCAATTTATGGCGTCAATTACGCTGATAGTATGTGGGCAATGTTCGGGAGGTTTGATGAAAATACCGTGGCTGAACGTGTGGCATCGTCCAGTAAATTTGCCGGAATGGTTGCGGGGTTTCGTGGCGCTGAGGGTGTGATGGCTGAGGGTACAGCGATCGGTCGTATACCAGAAAAACTTGAAGGCAGCCTCGATATGGTGTTTATTATTCGAGGCCTGCACAATCTTAATCGTTTTGAGGAAAAAGCTGGAACCATGACAGAGGCGCTTAAAGCGGTCAACTCGCTTCTCAAACCTGGCGGCATCGCGGCTGTGGTTCAACATCGCGCACCGGAATCGGCTGCGGACACATGGGCCAATGGAAGTATGGGATACTTAAAACAAAGTTATGTTATATCAATATTTGAAAACGCTGGTTTTGAATTGACCGGAAGCAGTGAAGTCAACGCTAACCCAAATGACAAACCTTCCTCTACAGATTTTGTATGGCGTCTACCTCCGAGTTTTTCTGGTGCGGGTGATAAAGACGCTGCGAAGAAAATTGGCGAGTCCGACCGTATGACATTGAGTTTTTTAAAGAAATAGGCAATTTGATTAATATTTATTAGGAAAGGGGCTTAGGCCCCTTTTTATCTGTTATCCCTATGTAGACTTGTCAGTATTCAGACAGGGGACGACGCGCTTCGGGATCGACGAAACGCGGTTAAGCAGTCGCGCTAATCTTCGGCCACCTACAATACCGCTGATAAAAACAGTAAGCATAAAAAACAGGACAGTATCCTGCTGACATGATGCTGTCAGCAGTGTGAAGGTATAATCTGCCTTCTATTCAGAATGAGATATTAAATAATGAAAATGGACTATTGCGTTCTTGGAACAAACAACATGGAAGCATCGATTAAATTCTATGATTCACTTTTCGAAAAAACAGAACTTAGTCAAGTTTTATCAACAGAAAGAATGACCTTCTGGCAGTGTGAAGATTTTGCATTTGCAATAGCTAAACCCTTTAATGAGGAACCCGCAAGTAATGGAAATGGAACAATGATTGGTTTTAATGTTGGTTCTACCGAAGAAGTAAAAAGACTTCATAAAAAGGTTATTGAGTTGGGCGGCTCTTGTGAGGGCGTGCCAAATCAAAGAGGGCCTAAATTTTCCGCATATGCGAGAGATCTAGATAAAAATAAAATAGCTTTTTCCGTGTAAAAAACGTAACAAATGCAGAAAAGCGTGCGTCGGCAGCGGGCGTTAATGCCTAAAGTTGGTCCAAAGTGAGC
>JBLHNZ010000219.1:0-6555 GCA_047623245.1 Oceanicoccus sp.
CTTTTGCACAATGTCCCATAAAATTCGGGGAATTTCTTCGGGTCTGCACTCCAGCTCTTCCTGTACACAACCAACAAACAGTTCATGCATCAGCACGCCCAGAGCATAAATGTCGCTCAGATGTGTAATATCTTCATTTGGATTAGATTGCTCGGGTGCCATAGACCTCGGAGTACCCATAATAACGGTTTGCACCTCTTCGTCATCCAGCACCTTTATTTTTTTGAAGTATCCGGCGATACCAAAATCGACCACTCGTACGTGCCCATCATAATCCACTAGTATATTGGCAGGTTTAATGTCCCGATGAACTAGACCATTGCGATGCGCATACGATAAAGCACGGCGTGTTTGAATAACGATATCCAGTTTTCTCGTCAAATTCACATCATTGCGATTAATTATTGCCGTAAGGGGAATACTCTTAACATATTGCATAATAAAATAGAGACCACCATTAGCGATTCTTGTTTAAACTGTTGCTGTACGCTCGCATCACTTACCATACTGGCGTTTAGGACCTTTATTGCAACGGCTTTTTTGAGAGACTGCTGCTGTTCCAGATACACGATTGCCATGCCTCCCTGTCAGAGCTTTTTCTGAATCGTATAACCAGGGAGATTTATCAGTGGGGCCTTTGCTAGTAATTCTGAAAGCCGAAAAACATCATCTTAGCGTTAGTCAACATTTACAATGAAAGCCTATTCGACAGCACCGGAACACGAGAAAACTACTGCAATTATAGTACCGATAGCAAACAACATTGATCGCGATTCCCTGAAGGAGGCTTTTCGCTCGAGGTGCTCTTTTTGACATAAATAGCCTGTCGACGACATCACACCTCTCTTCTTTTTATTACTTCGAACAGACATATAGAGCTGCAAAGCGATTCATATGGTGACAAACAGACACTTTTTTTGGTGAATTACCGAGAGAAAATGTTTAGACGAAATAATCAAGCTGATATATGATCTAACATGACCTAACAGAATTTTGAATAATAACTATAATTCAGAGTGAGTAACGACCCTAGACATTACAAGGGGGGGGGAAATGCCCAAAAACGAGTTCAATTCGACTGAAAAGTTAAACCCTGAAAGCTATATCAGTGAACATTGGGAATTAGTAGCCGAAGCAGGATGGCTCGTAGGCCAGAGATTTCCGATATCTAGCCACGTTTTACTCGGCAGGGATTCGAGTTGTGACATTGTCATTCCCGGCACCCACTTGTCGCGCAGACACGCTGAACTGGCAATTAAAGGATCAAAACTGCTGATACGAGACCTCGAATCGTCTAACGGCACCTATGTTAACGATAAGCGGGTTGTAGAAGTGGAGCTAGAATCGGGCGACATGATTCGTTTTGACGTGCTCCTTTTTCGGATACACGGGCCAGCTAGCGCCGTCGACATGAATGCGACAAAAATCAGGCGAATTGAAAAACCCCTTAAAACAGCTCCCCCAAAAAAAGACACCACACCAAAAGCCTGGAAAACAAAACCTACCTCAGATGGCAATAGATCTGACCCAGTAGCGCTAACAGCTGCCCAAAAAGCCAGAAATTCTATTGGGAACACACTGGCCGTTATTTTAGTGATTGCTACAATTAGCGGCCTTGGGTATTTACTGTTGCAACTGTAAAAAGATAATGTAGCCGGTAGATTTCAATTTCATAGAACATTGTTGTGCTAAAAAATACCGAGATTTAATCCTGCTGCCGTCCCCTGTCCCAAATCTCTGCATCGCTGAAGATCATCCATTTTCACCTCACCTCTCGCAACTACGGTTTCAGCTATGCACTTTAACGGTATACCTTTTACAATACGCTGAAGTTGTCGAATGGCACCACTACCGTCATTACCTGCGCAAACAAACAGCCCATAAGGCAAATTTAGGGAAGCAGACAGTGCCGGATAGAAGACCCTATCGAAAAAATCTTTGAGCCCCCCCGACATATAACCCAAATTTTCCGGGGTTCCAAATATCACTCCATCGCACCAAAGCAAGTCGTTAATACCCGCCTCCATCGCGCGCAGTTGGCGAACATCCACTCCCGACTCTAGTCGTGCACCTTCAGCAACGGCGTCGGCCAACCGCTTGGTACTTCCCGACTGACTATGGTAAACAATAAGTATTCGTTTCATATTGCTAAACGCCATGAATTCCTTGTCGCTATGAATGAATAGAATTTCCCCAACAGTGTTAAAAACAACATTAGCAATTCAATTCTCGCTACCTACATTTCAATCAACCGACAGCTGACAGTGTCACGAAGCTTTTGATACTGCCTTAAGAAAAATCCCTAAAGCTCTTTCTAAAGAAATCGCTTCGACGCATGGCTCGACAATTCTAAGCAAACAGCTTCGATATATAGTTCGGTGAAAGGAACTGTCGAATCGGTATATAAGAAAGCAACCCGGCGAAATCCGCTATAATGTCCATAAAAGAAAACGAACGCCACGGAAGCTGAGATTGAACACACTCGATTACCAATGCAAATATTGCCAATATCAACAGCTTAAATTTCCAAAAATGCTGCTTGGGATAAGCGTTGTCCAATAATGCAACTAAGACAAAAAATGCCAAAAAATGATTACTTTTATCCCATCCAGTTGTGATTGAGAATTCGTTACTAGGTGAGATAGCAAGCCAGCTAATGACGATCAACGCAGAAAAGAAGGCAAACTTGAACATTTTTGTAATCAACACTTAAAATCTCCAATTCCAACAATTAAGCTTAAACGCTCTCATATATAAAAATCCCACCGACGTCGTTTTATTTCCTGCAAGATGAGGCTCCTAAGTACTTTTAGGTTAGGTCCCATGGGATTATCTCATCTATACTACACCTACAACAATACGACCAAAACGCACGTGCGAAATAGATATGAGTAACTTAAAGTCTAAACGAAGTTTCAAAGCTCCAATACTGGTGTCTATCACTGTACTGTTGGTGCTCGTCGCTATCGCAATTTACTTTAACAACGCCAAAACAGCTCCTACGGCTTTTTTTGCCCGAAGCATTAACGACGCATCCTATGACTGTGAAAAGAAAATTAACGATAAATTTGGTAACAAACTCCTTAGTAAAAATTACGACGGGCTCTCCTCTCGCTATAATTCACAAAAACATCAATACTTAATATTCTACAAAATTAGTGTTCAAGAAACTGTAGACAAGTATCCGACGATAAAAGAGTACTTGGCAAAATGTATGGTATGGGAAAAAATCGGATACGTTTCAGATTTTACGATTTTAGACCCTTGATCATTCCCGTCCTATCTTAAGTTGTCATAAGTCAATCCAAAACCGAACCTTTTCACCACCTCTATCTACCATCTATCAAACTTCTGTAACCCCAAGGCATCACCTAAAAATGTAGACTTTAATATGCTTTCGCCAAACCAAGCTGTGTAATTTATCGAGAAAGCCAATGTTATTTAAACTGCCAAACTCTTGGACGCAACCTCGTATACGTCTTTTGACAAATCCTTTGTCGCCAATATCCGCTTAAGTTCTGCCTTCATCATCGCTTGGCTCTCAGGTACGTATTTTCTCCACTTTGTTAATGGACCTAGGAGACGAGAAGCTATTTGCGGATTAATTCCGTCGAGCACAATTATCTGATTAGCTAAAAACTGATAACCACGCCCATCCGTCTGATGGAAGTTGACGCTATTTTGACTACAAAATGAGCCAATTAATGCTCTGGCTTTGTTGGGATTGGTGATGTCAAATGCAGGATGATCCATTAACGCAATGACGTCATCGAGCGTTCCGGCTGAAGAACAAATAGCCTGCGCCATGAACCACTGATTTATTACGAGCGGCTCATTTTCCCAGCGACGATAAAAATCGACTATCACCGTTTCTTTTTGTTGTTGATACGGACTATTAATAATGGAAATGAAAGCCTTCAACACGTCCGTCATGTTAGAGCTGTTGCTGAATTGAGCGAGACAGTCATCCAGAGCACCCCCTCCCTCCAACAACATCAAGTAGTCAAGAGCGCAATTTTTCAAACTGCGTTGTGCAATTTGATCGCAGCTTGGCTGATACTCTTTGTTACTTTGTTGCCCTTTGTAAGTTTTCCAAAATTCTTCACGCAACTCAGTTGCTATGAATGTCCTCGCACTGTTTCTTGCGGCATGTATAGCTTGTACATCGACTTCGTCAGATAATTCCGAAATATAAGCTTCCGATGGTAACGTCAATATTAGAGCAACCATTGCAGCATCTAGATCATCGTCAGCCAAAATTATTCGATAGGCATCGACTAGCCTATGGTCAACAACCATCGCCTCACCGCTTCTATAAGAGCTCACCATATCATTTAATGCTCTAACACCTAGTTGCTGTGCAGCATCCCACTTGCAGAAACCGTCTGTGTCGTGAACAATAAGAAACATCAACTGGTCGCAACTGTAGTCAAAAGACAATTTGACTGGCGCGGAGAAACCTCGCAACAAGCTCGGCACGGGATCCTCGCCAATATCACCAAAAACAAACTGCTGTTTAGGCTCTGTTACGTCGAGTACAATTTCATTTTTTGGCTCGCTGGTTTCCATCGTGGAGCTCAGTAGCTTCAAAGGAATTTCACCGTTTACACCAATCAACGACATCAATAACGGAATATGAAAAGGCTCCTTTTTATTTTGTCCTGGCGTCGGACCGCAGGACTGAGTGATGTCCAAGGTGTAAGTCTGAGCAGCGCTATCATAACTACCGACGACGGTTAACAATGGTGTACCTGCTTGTGAATACCAACGTCTAAATTGCGAGAGATCTATTCCCGAGGCATCTTCCATCGATTTAACAAAATCTTCACAGGTGACTGCTTGCCCGTCGTGGCGATCGAAATAGAGATCTGATCCTTTTCTAAAGCCGTCAGCACCTAACAAGTGGGCTATCATGCGTACGATCTCTGCACCTTTTTCATAAATAGTAACCGTATAAAAATTCGAAATTTCGATAAACGAATCCGGACGAATAGGGTGTGCCATCGGACCGGCGTCTTCCGAAAATTGAATGGTTCGCAACAAAGATACGTCTTCGATTCTTTTTACCGTTCTCGACCCCATATCGGAAGAAAATTCAGCATCTCGATATACAGTAAATCCTTCCTTTAAACTCAATTGAAACCAATCACGACACGTTACCCGATTACCCGACCAGTTGTGGAAGTACTCGTGCGCAACAATTCCCTCTACACGCTGAAAACCAGCGTCTGTTGTGGTCTCCGGATTAGCAAGAACACATGACGTATTAAATATATTGAGACTCTTATTCTCCATCGCCCCCATATTGAAATCATCTACGGCGACAATATTAAAGATATTCAAATCATATTCTCGACCGTAAACGTCTTCATCCCACCGCATTGCTTCAATAAGCGAACTCATTGCGTGCTCACATTTATCAGTGTCTTTAGCCTCGACAAAGATCCGTAAATCTACATTATTTCCAGACTGCGTAGTAAATTTGCCTTCGACAGATTCCAAATCACCGGCAACAAGAGCAAACAAATAACAGGGCTTTCGAAATGGGTCTTCCCATCGAGCCCAATGTGTCCCGTCTTCGTTGACCCCATTTTCAGTATTATTTCCGTTGGAAAGTAATACGGGGTATTTATTCCGATCTGCGACAATCGTTGTTGTGTAAATAGACATCACATCAGGGCGATCTAAATAATAAGTGATTTTGCGAAAACCCTCAGCCTCACACTGCGTGCAGAACAAAGTATTCGATTTATACAACCCTTCCAGTGAGGTATTGTTCTGCGGTGATATTTCGACGATGGTTTCCAAGGTAAATTGATCGGGCACATTGGGAATAATAAGAGATTCCGAGGTCGTCTGAAATTTCGTTTCAGACAAGCTCTTTCCATCAACCGCGACCGATAACAATTCCAGTTCCTGCCCCATCAAATGCAAATCTGATAAGTGATTTTTCGATGCCGTATTCCTTCGAATAGCGAGACGCGCACGCACGACCGAATTGTTTTCATTCAGCGTGAAATGTAGATCCGTCGTGTCGATAAAAAAGTCAGGAACCTGGTAGTCTTTCAAAAATATTGTTTTTGGTAGGGAATCGCGCATTAAAATTTCTCCAAAAGTACTGCAATTTTCCGATCAAGCAGAAAACTCAATATGATAGCCGCCAAATTTCCGCAGATTTATGACACCCGTATCAAGTATTAAGTATTGTCCCTTAACACCCATAAGAGTCCCTTCGACCACAGCGTTTTTATCAAAATTAAATGACGTCACCTTGGTAGGATATTCAATCACGGGGTACTTAATCTCCACTTGTTCAGCGTCAACTATGGGTTGTATCGCCTGAATTCCAAATCGTTCCTGCAGCTCACCAATCGAGACCGACGTTTTTTCCAACAATTGATCCCTAATACTGCAAAGGTCCAAGTCATCAACCTCACCTTTTAGCATTTTTCTCCAATTGGTTTTATCGGCCACGTGGTCTTTGAAAACCACTTCAACCAGCCCTGATTGCAAACGATTGCTAACTCTAAAAATAGGTAAAGCCTGCACGGCGCC
>JBLHNZ010000220.1:0-6541 GCA_047623245.1 Oceanicoccus sp.
GAAACCAAAGATCCAATTGAGAGGAGAGCTGATCGTAACTAGGTTCTGTTTGCCTGTTTAAAATTCTATTGTTCACACCTACATTCTCGCTAACAAAAAAACGGATATCACGTCGTCTATGATAAACCATTACGACTAACAAGCCATAGATATCATCGCGCTTACAAGCCGTCAAATTATGCAGATTTCTATCGCTATACTTTTACCTTAACGTAGCAATTGTTATCCTACAAATTTAAAGCCAGAAAGTTGCTTATTGTGACAAAAGTCACTGCCATACTTGCGTTTGACAACAGCTATATTGGGTGTGTTTATGACGTAACAGCGCCGTTCGAAGCTAGAAAGGCTTGGTTTGGATAGCGCGAAAGTACGCGTTTGACAATTGAGTCTTGCTAGGAGGTTGGTGACCACACATCAAACCGTGCTAAGCTTACTGCCCAAATATAAATAAGTATAAAATACAATATGTTAACAATCATTTTCAAAGCACTTACTGTTATAGCTTTCTTGTCTTCCTGCAGCCAAATACGTCTGGAACACAAGCCACAACCTCTTCAGGTCGTTGAAGAAAAAGAAACGAAGATAATCACAATCGATGACTCTTACGTAAAAGAACTATCTATCGAACCACGTGCCGAATACCTCACGGATTACGTCCACTCCTTTAGTTGCTCCCAAACAATGCAAATACCGCTTCGGTCTGAGCCCGTGTGGATCTCACCTAATACAATCTGGCAACGAATCCGAGTAGGCTTTAGTTTAAATTACGATATCGGTAATCCACGCTTGGATGCAGAATTTAACTGGTATAAGAAACACCAAAATTATATGGCTCGTGTTAGTGAGCGGTCTCAACGATATATTCATTACATCGTCGAGCAGTTGGAAGAGGCGAATTTACCTCTTGAACTAGCACTTCTTCCTATTGTAGAGAGCGCCTACGATCCATTTGCTTACTCACATGGAAGGGCTTCTGGAATGTGGCAATTCATCCCATCTACGGGACGACATTATAACTTGGAGCAAAATTGGTGGTACGACGGTAGGCGCGACATTGTTGCCTCTACGAAGGGTGCGATAAGGTATTTACAAAGCCTGAGCAAACGTTATAAAGGTGACTGGCTACTTGCATTGGCCGCCTATAACTCCGGTCAGGGGACAGTAGATAGAGCAGTAAGGAAAAATAAAAGACTCGGGAAAGCTGTCGATTTTTGGTCATTAGATTTACCAAAAGAGACTCGCAGCTACGTCCCAAAATTACTTGGGTTGGCAAAATTGGTTGATAATCCTCGTCGTTACGGCATCAATTTGTTTCCAGTAGATAACGTTCCTTATTTTTCGATAGTTGATACGCGGTCTCAAATAGACTTAGCGCAAGCTGCACTCATGGCAGGTGTAGAAATTGACGAAATTTATAGACTAAACCCTGGATTTAATCGTTGGGCGACAACCCCTTCGGGTCCCCACAGACTATTGATTCCAGTAAGTCGTGAACAACAATTCAATCGAGCGCTAAAAGATTATCCGTTAGAGGACAGATTGATATGGAAACGTTACACGATACAGAGCGGAGATGTTTTAGCAGTACTGGCGAGGCGTTTTAAAACCGATGTGAAAACGATCAAAGAAATTAACGGACTAAAAAATAGCAGAATTAGGGCGGGGAAATCTTTAATGATTCCTGTCGCATCCAAAAATAAAGATTACTATTCTTATAGTGCGGACCAGCGTCTAGTATCAATTCAAAAAAATCGTACTGGAGGTAAGAATACTCGTCAGGTCTTTCATCGAGTAAAATCGGGTGAAAGCCTGTGGACGATCGCACGGAGGTACGATGTTAGTGTTTCGAAACTGGCGCATTGGAATAGCCTAGGACACAAAGAAACTCTGAAAATTAACAAAAAGTTAAGCGTTTGGATAGATAATAAAATACCGAAAAAGACTCATACTGGTCAGCGTGAAAAGATGACCAAAAAGGTAGGCTACAAAGTGAGATCTGGGGATTCTCTAGCGCGAATTGCGGACCGGTTTAACCTCGGGATAAATGAAATAACAACATGGAATAGTATCAGTGCCGATAAATACATTCAGCCAGGCCAAAAGCTAACGCTTTATATCGATATAATGAATGCCGTTAATTAAGATTTTGATCTTTTTGCCGCCAGCATCGCAAGTGACATATTGGTTTGTTGGCTAAAATGATCGAAGCTCTCATGCTGTTCTGACGTGATCTGATATCCGCTCTTTCCTCTATCAGCAATTATCAATCCGATGGGCCTGTTACCGGCGTAGATTGACGACATCAGGCAGTTTTCAGTATCCATAAGACGCTTCATTTTCTTATTAATTAAGTGACTGTAATTATTAGAGCGACTCTGTGTGAGCCAAATACTTTTCCGATTGTGCAAAGAATAAGCAAAGAGATTATCCTGCTCACTAATTACGGGAAACATCATATCCGAACGCCATTCTTCCACATCTTCTCCCAAGATATATTTGGCGGTCATCGTTCTCACTTTCGGATCAATCAAACAGAGAGTGACTCGCTCGAGACCAATACCCCGATGAATTCCTTCAATAACCATTTGAAAGAGAGTGTTAATATCGACCATCTGTTCAACCATCGCTCCCATTTCACGCAAAATATCGAGCTGTAGCTGCGGATCCGAGACCATACCTTTTGCTTCCGGCTTTGCCGGTTTATCTGATGGACTAGGTATAAAGTTACAAGCTTTGTTAGCTCCGTACGTTACCGCAACACTTGCTGCCTGCTCCGCGCCTTTTTCTATTAGCTTGCGAACGTCCTGTAACCCTAATCCTGAAAATAACGACGCTTTTACCAGAACATCGCGAAACTCTTGAGAATCCCAGCCCTTTTCTGTTGCAAAACTAATTTCTTCCCCCAGCAACACAGCCTCGGTAGATTTTGAAGGTTTGTGACCCGGAGTTAGCGCTTCCTGTAAATTACTCCCGAGTTTCCAATCATCCGCAATCGCCCTCGTAATCTCTTTCATCGTGCTTCCAAGGAGGGTTTGCTCTAGTTCAGGATTGCCTGCACTCCCTTTTTCCAGCTGTTCGTCGAGTTTATGCGTCGCATCTGTTCTACTGGTCCAGAAAGCCATCTCGCCAACGTGCAACAACAATGACGTAATGAATACTTCTTCTTCTTTTTCGTTTCCACCGGCTTGTTTTAGCAGATTTTCAGCTTGCACCGCGGTATGAAAACCACGAGCCATCCACTCTAACATACGTTCTTTTGTGTTTTCTTTAAGCAGCGAATCGATCAACATAACCGACAGGGAAATTGCTTTTATCCCCTGAAATCCCAGCTGAACAACTGCCCTGCTTATAGTAGTGATTGCGTTAGACGAATTAGGATGGTGGTAGGCGCTGTTGGCAATGCGAAGCACTTTTGTCGTTAAGGCACTGTCTTTCAGTATGATTTCTGACAATTGGGCGGCACTACTGTCGTCGTTTTGAGTGACAGTATTCAATTCTTGCATGACTCCCGACAACGCGGGCAGCTGAATACTGCTGAGTTGCTTTACCCATTTATCGGTGCTATCTAGTTTCTTGTCAGCCATAATCTCTATTGTCATATAATTGAATTCTTTTATTATAGACCCAAGTTTACGTTTGACGCTAACATTATGAAAAATGAAGTAAACCAAGTCTTTTGATCAAAAAAATGGGCGTCAAAAGAGAATTCGATCAACAAATTTTGAGGATTTTTTACCCTGCTTTTCCTAAACTAAGTTCCTTCGCAAATATTCTCTTTGGCTTCACCATGGTCTTTAGTCAACCGAAACCCCGATACACTGCAGCCTTTATATTTCCGGAATCTGAATT
Source organism: Oceanicoccus sp. (assembly GCA_047623245.1). GTDB lineage: Bacteria > Pseudomonadota > Gammaproteobacteria > Pseudomonadales > Dasaniaceae > Oceanicoccus. The sequence continues at coordinate 3,850 of JBLHNZ010000220.1, forward strand.
AATTCTTGTGTTACCTTTTTCGCCGATAGATTAAATAATGATCATTTAAACACGTAAATTTTTGTATCCGTCTTTCATTGAGGCACAAGGTAAACATACAGCGTTGGCTAGCCTCTCAAAACAAGACATCCAGATCGAAGCAGAGTAAAATCCAGTTCATGTTACTACGCTAATACGCGTGGTCGATGAATCGAACGTATTGGCGGCAGACAAACCCATGTATGAAGTACAGTTAGAGATCATATGATAACGTCTTATGGAAGGTTTCGCCTTGAACGGCTACCGCTTCGACAAAATGAAAAACTGCAAGCGTGGGATGCGGCTGACGAACTCATTATTAATCACATTTTTTGCGATTGCGAATCAACAGAGTCTAATACTCAGGCGACAATAGGCAGCGTTCTCCTTGTGAATGATAGTTTTGGATCATTGTCAGTTGCACTCAACCACTACGAACCCGATAACTGGAGCGATTCGGTTACATCTCACGAATCCGCGAAATACAATATTAAACTTAATAAACTTAATCCAGTAAACTGTATCAAGAGTATAAATTCGCTCAATAAACGATACGATTTAGTGCTTATGAAGCTCCCCAAAACTTCATCTTTGCTAGAACATCAACTCATCGAGATCCGGAAGAACCTATCGGAGAAAGCAACGGTCATTGCGTCTGGAATGATAAAGCATAACAATAAGTCCCAACTCGCCCTATTCGAAAAATATATAGGAAAAACTCACACATCACTCGCAAAGAAGAAAGCCCGTCTAGTATTTTCGGCCCCTGAAAAACCTATATTGTCGCAAAACTATAGTTCTCCTTTCCCCTCCCAATATAAAGAAGAAAGTATAGCGTTCTCACTTCATAATCACGCTAATGTGTTTTCCCACAATAAATTGGACATCGGGACTAGGTTTATGTTGAGCCAGTTTCCTAAGCTACCCGAAGCGAAAACTATTCTTGATCTTGGTTGTGGCAACGGAGTGCTGGGCATAAGTGCTGCCATTTTCCAAAAAGAAAAACATGGAATCGAGAGCAACGCCCATTTCGTTGACGAATCTTACATGGCTATAGATTCCGCAAAGAAAAATGTTCTTTCCACACTAGGTGCTACCGGAAAAAATTTTTCGAATTTTCAATTTCACGAAAACATTAGCTTGGAAAAACTTGAGATTAACAATGTCGATTTGATTCTATGCAACCCTCCTTTCCACCAGAACCACACTATCGGAGACCATATAGCCAAACTTATGATAGCTAATAGTAAGAAAATGTTAGTAGACAACGGCGTTTTGTGGCTGGTTGGAAATCGGCACCTAAATTATAAAGACACCATGAAGCGCACTTTCGGCAATTGCCAAGTAATTGCTAGCAATAAGCAATTTGATGTACTTTCCTCAGAGGTCTTTGTCTAAAAGGCGTTCTGATAAAATTCAAGGGTATTTCGAAAAAAGAGTTATCGCACTGAACTTGTATATTTGATAAGTTTCGACTGTCGTTCGATACTACCTTCTTTAAGTTTTTCGATATCGCGATTATAAAACTCGAACCATTCGCCAGAACCGCGAGTTCTACTAGACATTTGGTAGATGGTTTCTTGATAATTTTTGACAAGACTTCCAAGATCGCGTTCGTGGTCATATGCAGTACGGTAAACTAAGTTGAATTTCAAATTCATGTCACGTATATCTTTATCGTCCATTTTCACTGTATGCACAGCATATTGATCGGCTACCAGCTGCTTGACCCTATCTATCTCTGCATTGAAAAAATCAAAACGACTGGACGGTTGAACAGCTTCGAGTAAAGACACCTTTTCAAAAATCTTTTTGATATTGATCAGCCCTAGCGTAAAGGAAGCTACAAATATGATTAGCAAAGTGACGCCGACAATTAAATGGCGAGTTGACTTAGTGCTGATACTTTTGCTTTGTTCTTGTAACTCAAGCTCATCCATTGTTGAAATTCCTCGGCCAAGGCGTGTTAAAGAAGTTTATCAATTTCCAATTTCCGATCAGCACTTAACTTAACAATACCATCCATCGTTGTAGTGTATCCTCCGAGCCATAGCTTCGATCCTATATTCATTCCTGCCAGATCGGAGATGCCAGATTTTACCGATCCAACGAAGAGCTGAAAATCGTCTTCCCTCTGCGAAAGATATCTGAGGAACGGTTCTGCTTTTTCGGCGCTACAGTCATTACTAAGCTTGGCGAGTTCCTTAGTGTATTTGGTAATATTCTTTTGCTCGCTTCGCCGAAATTCCGCTATGCTGAGCAAGCGATCTTCCAATGCGATGAATTGCTCTTCCATTTGATCGTCTTCAAGCTCAAGCGCCGCTACTTCGAGATCCACTATTCGTCCATACATTACGCCGATTCCAACACCAACTGTCGAGAGCACCAATACAGAAAGAGCTAGCGTCGTAATCAATAGAAACTTAGTCGCTTTTAGCTGTTTTTCCACCGTTGGTAACAAAACTGCAGGGTCAACTGGAACCAGCTCCTTTTCTTCCGGACTTTCTTCGCGTTCTTCATCAGCCATCAGTTGTACCTCTCGAGTCGGTCTAAAAGTTTATTAATCGTTTACGGCTTCAGCATAGCCAAGATTCTATTCAGTATCGTGTAGTTGCCACTGTATCAAACGGATATAAATTTCCTTAGCTCACTGGACCTGAAACAATCCCATCAA
>JBLHNZ010000221.1:0-6499 GCA_047623245.1 Oceanicoccus sp.
GGGTGTTTGCTTATCGCGTTAGCAAAACCGGAACCTGATGCCACTTCATTCTTAATTTGATGTACGAGTTCTCCCATTGAAGGATTGTCTAGGCCTTCGGCAACAATGTCAAAACTCTGAACAAGCGGGACGCCCGCCTTCATCATTGTGGCTAGCTGTCGAGTAAAAATTGAGATGTCCGCGGGGGTAATGGCTTTCCCGCCGCCACCAAAAAGCGGTTTAGCTTTTTTCTTTACGGCTTTGGGCGTAATACCTTGCTTTCGCAGTTGGGCTTTTACCATTGCCTGACTAACCCCCTGACTCTCGCCGCTGGTGGTTTTGCCTTGTCTGTCAATACCGTTCCATTTGTAAACGCTGGTTTTTGCTGTTGCTGTAGCCATAATTAATCCTTCGTGACTCGATTCACTTCTTCCAGGCTAATTAATCCCTTGGCCGCTTTTACTAGCGCGGACTTACGTAAATTATTAAAGCCTTCGGCTCTGGCGGCATCATCGATTTCTATCGAGTTCCCGCCCTCCATAATAATACGACTAATGTCCGGCGTAATGCGAACTACCTCATAAATACCGACTCGACCTTTACAACCATTTGAGCACTTACTGCACCCCACGGGTTTCATAAGGGTGGCGTCTTTTAGCATTTCTTCCGTAAAACCTTCCTTTACTAGTATTTCATTGGGAATATCGGCAGGTTCTGCGCACTGGGTACAGAGCCTTCGGGCCAAGCGCTGTGCAATAATTAAACTTACGGAAGTTGCTATGTTAAAGGAGGGAACTCCCATATTCATTAAGCGCGTAATCGTCTCAGCTGCGCTGTTGGTGTGTAAGGTCGACATCACCATATGCCCTGTTTGCGCAGCTTTTATAGAGATTTCGGCGGTTTCTAAATCTCGGATTTCCCCAACCATGATTATATCTGGATCTTGTCGTAGAAATGAGCGTAGCGCATTCGCGAAGGTCAAGCCGACTTTGGGGTTTACATGACATTGATTAATGCCTTCAAGGTTAATCTCGACTGGGTCTTCAGCCGTGGAAATATTAACCGTAGCTTCATTTAAAATATTAAGGCCGGTATAGAGCGATACCGTTTTTCCACTACCGGTAGGCCCGGTAACCAAAATCATACCCTGCGGTTGTTGTAATGCGTGCATGAACATATCTTTTTGCACGGGCTCATAGCCGAGCATATCGATACCCATTTGCGCACTACTGGGGTCTAAAATACGTAAGACAATTTTTTCGCCGAAAAGGGTCGGTAAGGTATTAACCCGGAAGTCGATGGCCCTGTTTTTGGACAATTTCATTTTTATGCGACCATCCTGCGGAACACGGCGCTCGGATATGTCCATTTGCGACATAACTTTTAGTCTCGCCGCTAACCGGCCGGCAATGTTCAGCGGGGGGCGTGTTATCTCTTGCAAGATACCATCGGTGCGAAAGCGCACGCGATAGCTTTTTTCATAGGGCTCAAAATGAATATCCGACGCGCCCATTTTTATTGCGTCGATCAAAACTTTATTAACAAAGCGTACAATTGGTGTTTCATCAATATCGCCGCCTTGATCGTTGTCTTTATCGCCGTCTTCGTCTACGGTTTCGATGTCTAGATCGTCAAGCCCGTCATCCATGTCAGTGAAGCCACCGAGAGGTTCGTCATTGGCCTCGACGAATTTTGTGATGGCGTCAGTTAGGAGACCCTCTTCAACTAAAATGGCATCGGTATTAATACCGGTATGGAACTTAATTTCATCGAGCGCGCGTAAATTGGTCGGGTCGGAAACAGCGATATAGAGTCTGTTGCCTCTGCGATAAAGTGGCAATGTATGGTGTTGCACCACTAGCTTTAAATCGACCAAGTCCTTGGGAGCTAAATCCATGTTAAAGGCCGACAAATTAAATAGGGGTGTTCCAAATTCATCGGAGGCAGCTCGCGCAATGGCTGAGCTTGGACACAAACTATTGGCGACTAAATAAGATACGAAAGGGGATTTTTCAGCAGACGCATCTTGGTAGGCTTGTTGCGCTACTTCTTCGCTAATTAATTTGTCTTTGACAAGGCGTCTAGCAAGGCCGCTTAAGGGTATAGCATTCATTGGTAGCGTATAGTCTCACTCTTAAGAAATATTAGTAACCAATTGATTGTAGTCTATTTTTAAGCAATATGCTGGAGGTTTTTTGCTGTTACAAAAATCGTGGTTTTAAAGTAAAAAAAAACCGAGCCACTAAGTGGCCCGGTTTTTTTGAGGTTGTTGTCTAGTTCTTGGCTTGCCTTACAGGTTTGGCCAGAACTTGTCGTCAAGTGTACTTGCTGCTCCGACGGTGTAAGTTACAATTCCGTTAGTTTCAACAGGCTCGATAACCAAGGTTTTTCCTTGTAAATCTTTAGGTGCGGGAGCTGCTGCCTCATAAAGAATTACGATTGATGCATCAGCAACATTGAAGGTCACTGTATTTATAATGTCATTTGCCGTTGCCATATCAACCAAGGAAGCTGCATCAACACCGTACTTATTCAAATCGGTTAAAAGAGTTGGAACTTCACCTTGTGATGAGAAGTACTCTTGGATAGCTAATTGCATTGTACGAACTCCGCCGATAGACGTGGTCGCTTCAGTACGCTGCGTGTAAATCTGATACTGAGGAATCGCGATGGACGCCAAAATACCGATAATGGCAATAACAATCATGAGTTCGATGAGGGTAAATCCCTGTTGATTTTGCTTTTTCATAATGAATATCCTATTGAGTGAATTAAAAAATTTATATAACAACTTGGTTTGCCTGGCTCTTGCGGTAGCTCGGTGTTGCCAAGTTGCTATTGCTAGTGCCGTTGCTTAAGCTACTGCAGGCCTTGTGCCAAGAAATCTAGAATATTGAATTAATTTATAAGCTATTGTTTCTGTTAGGTAATTATTTCTGTTTTAGAAATTTCGGGGAAGGGTGTGGGAATAATAGGGTTGTCGGTAATGACCATTTTTGTCACCTTTGGCACTTTTGGTCATGTTCAAGGTGACAAAAAACGTTAAATTGAGGTTGCTAGCAGCTGATATCCCAGTCAATCAATGAAACGCATGGACAAGTCTACGGCCTGGCAGTGCTTTGTTAAAGCCCCGATAGATATAAAATCTACACCGGTTTCAGCAATCGCTCTTAGGGTTTCTCGAGTAATATTACCTGAAGCTTCGAGTTTAGCTTTCCCCGATGCTTGGTTTACGCCGATCCGCATCATTTCTAGGTCAAAATTGTCGAGCATAATAATGTCAGCTCCAGATTCTAAGGCCTGAGATAGTTCGTTGAGATTTTCTACTTCAATCTCTACCGGTTTATGCGGGGCAATACGTTTTGCTGTTGTCACGGCATTGTGAATACCCCCGCAAGCCGCAATATGATTTTCTTTTATAAGAAAGGCGTCAAATAGCCCTATTCGGTGATTAAAACATCCGCCGCAGGTGACCGCATATTTTTGCGCCGTACGCAAACCGGGGATCGTTTTGCGCGTGTCGAGCAGTTGTACCTTGGTACCTTCGACTATATCCGCATAGCTGCGACAAATGCTCGCCGTCCCCGAGAGCAGCTGCAAAAAATTCAACGCGGTCCGTTCGCCGGTTAGTAGGCTGCGTGCAGGTCCGGCTAGTTCGAATAGGGTCTGGTTTGGTTCTAGTGGGTCGCCGTCGGACGCTTTCCAGGTGATTTCTACTTTAGAGCCCAATTGCTTGAATACTTCATTAACCCAGGCCTGGCCGCTTAATATCGCTCGTTCCCGCGTAACAACTTTAGCTTTTGCAACAGAGTTGGTAGCAATCAAATTTGCCGTGATGTCGCCGTCGCCAACGTCTTCCTCGAGAGCTCGTTTAACGGTAATTTCGATATCCTGTCTTGCGTAAAGCGGTAAAGTCATTGGGTTAATCACTATTTAGCCTAGAGTCTGCTTAAGAAGGGCGGTAATTCTACCAGTATATTGATAGCGGGGAAGTTATTGTTGAGAGAGAATGAGCCTTATTGTCGAAGAATTAAGACGTTTCCGCGCTGGGCAAATTCGATTTCCCGCAGGGCACTCATTCCCAATAGCACCGCGTCTATATCCATTGCTGGATTGATACTCGCTTTTATATTGTTCAGTTCAATCTTACCGATGGTAATAGAGTCTAGTTGGGTTGAGTATACAGTCACGGATCCATTCGCTGTTTTCGCGAGATTTTTTCTTCCCGTTTGTAAGCCAATTTTTTCAGCAATAAACTGCGGGATCACCACATCTGTCGCGCCTGTGTCCAGCAAGAAAACGACGTCCTGACCGTTAATTTGGCCGTTCACAACATAGTGATGTTGTCGGTTCGCCTGTAAAACAACTTCAATTTGTCCCGCGGCGTTCGACTCGCTTGCTGGCCGTTGGTTAGGGTTGTGTTTGTCACTTAGCCAATCGTCAAAGAAGGTTAGCAATAAGATGAATAATACCCCCCAGGCCATAGCAAACATGATTATGCCCATCTTCCGAGGAGTGTTGGGAGAAGGAGATTGTTTTGACATGGTGTTTTAACCGGGCAAGTGCGATAAATGTAGAGTAAAAGGGGTGAATAGTCAGTGGCGTGGACAATTGTACTAGGGATTTTCCGACGATGTTAATTTTCGCACATTTTTAATGTGATCTATTTCTCGATCCTACTAAACTTGTCAAGACTGCTTGTGATTTATTGAATATAGTCTTTATGTCGAATAACTTCATATTACATGAAACCATCAGAATGAGGTCATATCGTGGATAGCCGCAACAAAGTGGTGAGGATTAACAGTCTGAGACCAGCAGAGAAGACTCATGGCAATGTCGTCGGCGCTCAGCATCGGGAAAATTCCCTGTTATTTGCGCACCTTCCTCCTCAATTCGTAGACATGAAATCTAAGTCGAAACAAGGCTTGCAGCCATTATTGCAAGCCTTGTTTGATAATATTGACGATGCGCTTTTTGAATTGGCCGATCGAGCTGACGAAAATGCGATACAAAATATGTATTTTGAGTCGATGCGTGAGATCAGGATAAAGCGTCGTGCGATAGAAGTAGGTTTCAATAGAGAACTGGAAGAGGCTTTTCGACGGTTGGTCGGGGCGCCGGGCTTTCCCCCCTTGTTGTCCGACGAAACTGATGTTGATGTCGCTGATCGTCTGGCGTTGGTCGATCATGAAGAGTTAGAAGAGTTGGTAGCAACAGATGCAATGGTGGCGAAAGCCGTAAGGCAATTTGCAAAACCGTTGAGCAAACTAACGAGCTACCTCGATATTTTGAATGATGGTTTAACTGTTACCAATGAAAATAATCCTCTAGGCCCTTTTTTAATCTGCCACAACTTTGTTCTCGTCTGTAAGGATCTTGAGCTGGATATAAAAGCAAAGCTGGTTTTATTTAAAATGTTTGATCGATACGTGATGGGAGGTCTTGAAGCCGTCTATGTATCCAGCAATGAAATAATTGTGACAGGAGAATTAGCGGCGGCCCTACAGCGACGTGAGGCATCGTTATCGACAGACAAAGAACCTGATGATGCGCATGCCGAGTCGAATGACTCTGCACGAGGAAAATTAAACTCAGAGTTAGAATCATCGGTGTTACCAAAAGATGAGGTACAGAAAAACTCGGGCGACGTATTTTCTGATTTACAGAGCCTGTTGCACGAGTTGCCAGAGCAACATTCTTCAGCCCTGAATGGCCTGGTTGCTTCGGGACAGGGTCCGCAAATTCCGCGGGAAAGGTTATTGGGTTTATTACAGATTATTCAGGTCGCGGCATCTAAAGATACACAAGTTTTTGAACCAACCACCACTGAACTGTCACCGCAGCCCTGTAACATTCAACAATCACTCGGTCAGCTACTAGCAGACACGATGCCGTCTATGCCAATGAGTATCAACCAGCTCGACGAGGATGCGATCAACCTTGTAGCCATGCTTTTTCAATTCATTCTCGATGACCAAAATTTGGCGGCACCAATGAAGGCGCTTATCGCCCGACTGCAATTGCCTATCGTTAAAGTGTCAATGCTGGATAAAACATTTTTCAGTAAAGGTGGGCACCCCGCTAGAAAACTACTTAATGAGATTGCAAATGCAAGCTTGGGATGGTCCGTTGAAAAAAATGTCGATCGCGACCCATTGTATAATGAAGTATCAGATATCGTAAATCGCTTGTTAAACGATGCGGAAAACGATGTCGGGATTTTTCATGAAGTTTTAGCTGACTTTATGGCATTTCTGGAAATCGATAAACGTCGTTCGAAATTGGTTCAGCAGCGTACTGTAAACGCAGAAGATGGTAAGGCGAAATCTGAAGTTGCACGTCATAGCGTAAAGCAAGTTTTAGCTGATAAAATGAAGGGAAAATCTATACCAAAAGTGGTTATTGCGCTGCTTGAAGAAGCTTGGAGTAATGTTCTATTTTTAATCTATCTAAAAGATGGTGACCAGCATAGTCATTGGCACGAGGCTTTGTCGTTAGTTGACGATTTGTTATGGAG
>JBLHNZ010000222.1:0-6488 GCA_047623245.1 Oceanicoccus sp.
TTTTCGGTTTACGTTGGACCTAAAATTGTCAGATAAACCGTTGGTATCCACTTTTGAGGTTTTGGCCGCAGAGGATATAAAGGTCCTTGTGCTGGGTGACATCACTGGAAAGTATTTGTTGACTAAAGAGTGGTGCGAAAATTGGTCGATGGATGTTAGTTTTGTTGAAGATGTGCACGGGGCACGAAAATTATTATTTGATGGAATCCGAGAAGGCGAGCCTTTCAATATACTCATCGTCGACGAAATTATAGGGTTTGAAGGTTGTCTGGCGTTTTCTCAAAAAATTAGAGCTGACGCAGCATTTACTCATTTGTCTATGATTGTGATTACGCTTGAGGCAAACAGTGATAAGGGGCCCCAATTTGAGGCTGCTGGGTTTAATGGGTATCTGGCGCGCCCAGTAAAAGAATTTCATTTGTACAGAACGATTAAATCCCTAGTTGATCAGACTAAGTCTGAAAGTGCTGACCAGACGTTTTTTACACCTTACACGTATAGTGAGTCGCAAAATAATTCTCTTCTTGTCGCGGAGCATCAAGTAAAAGTTTTATTGGTGGAGGATAACCTGGTAAACCAAACGGTGGCAAAAAGAATGCTTACTGTTTTAGGTTGTGAAGTTTATATTGCTAGTAATGGGCAAGAGGCCGTGGATAAATGGAAAGAATCACAATATGACATCATTTTCATGGACTGCAACATGCCGATTTTGGATGGCTATCAGGCGACTATCCAGATACGTGAAAGTGAAAGCGAAGATAGTAGAGTCCCTATTATTGCACTGACAGCAAACGTACTGACCGGGGAAGCAAAGATCTGTTTTGATGCTGGAATGGATGATTTCATTCCCAAGCCGATGAAAATTGCCGATCTAGAAGTTGTTATACAAAGTTTCTTACGCAAGTAAAAAGTGAAAAGAGCGCCGGGCGCAGCCTGGTTAGACTTTAGAGGAAGCTTTCTATTTCATTTAATAATCAGATAGGGTCGAAATATCGCAGGGGTAACCAATACCTCCTTTGGTCTTGTGCTATACCGATACTTTGCCTACCATGCGTACCCTATTGTCTAAGGCACGTGTTCTGCCTTTCTAATCTTATTGTTCTCTGGTGAGTTAACCTGACTTTGACTCATTGAGTCGGTGGCGATAGTTGAGTCGACAATGTTAAATAGATGATTCTTCGACATGCATATGAGAAGGTTTGATAGGTTCAAAATTAAATAAGGGATAAATATAAGCTATGAATGAAAAATTACCTGTAATTGCAATATTGGGTGGTACCGGAGATCTTGGTACTGGGTTAGCTCGTCGGTGGGCGCAAGCTGGCTATCAAGTTATCATTGGTTCCCGAACCGCTGAAAAGGCACAAACAGCGGCAGATGACTTGGCAGAAGTTATGGGTGCCCGCGGTATAACCGGGGTCGATGTTCTAGCAATGGAAAATTTGGAAGCAGCAACTGCGGCCGACATTTGTACTTTGACAGTACCGTTTGCACATCAAGCAGATACTTTAAATCTGGTTAAGAGCGCTCTGGACGGGAAAATTCTTATTGATGTCACGGTTCCGTTAGTTCCGCCTAAAGTTGCTCGTGTACAATTGCCCGAAGAAGGATCCGCGGGAGAAATAGCTCAAGAAATTTTAGGCGAGGGCGTTCGAGTCGTATCGGCATTTCAGAATGTCGCTGCCCACCATTTACAGGAAGGGCATGGTTTGGACTGTGATGTTATAGTTTGTGGAAATAAAAAAGAAGCTAGAGAACAAGTTATCAAGTTGGTAGAAGCAACTGGAATGAGAGGTTTACACGGCGGCAGTATTGCCAATTCAGCGGCAGCCGATGCATTAACTTCAGTACTGATTTTTATGAATAAACAATATAAGTGCCACGCAGGGATTCGGATTACGGGCTTAGGTACAGACGAACAATAGGTTTACATCAATGTCACAAATAACTCTCACTGCTTTGCCAGATTTCCCACTTGTTCAGCCCGGTGACGATTTGGCTAAGCAGATTTTGGAATCATTAGAAACAATCAATCTGTCTCTAAACGATACAGATGTATTGGTGTTGGCGCAAAAAATAGTGTCTAAATCTGAGAATCGGTACGCCTATCTCAATGACATTGTCGTGGGTGAAGAAGCTCAAGCATTGTCTATTGAGGTAGACAAAGATCCGCGCCTCGTTGAATTAATTCTATCAGAATCTAAAGAAGTTGTTCGTCATCGACCGGGTGTTGTCATTGTCGAACATAATCTTGGTTATGTTCATGCGAATGCTGGCATCGATAAGTCCAATATCAGTTCTGACGCCGAAAATCCTCGGGTGTTGTTGCTGCCTATAAATTCGGATGCAAGTGCGGACAAGTTGCGCAAAGATCTGTTTGAAAAAACCGGGAAGAATGTCTTTGTTATCATCAATGACAGTGCCGGACGAGCGTGGAGAAACGGTACGGTCGGTATGGCTATCGGTAGCTCGGGTTTCGCGGCATTGGAAGATTTGATTGGTCTCGATGATCTGTTTGATAGGCCATTAGAAATCTCTCAAGTTGCGGTGGCCGACGAGCTTGCCGCAGGGGCTTCATTTCTCATGGGGCAGGCAGCTGAAGGATCTCCCGTTGTTCTAATTAGGGGGGCGCAATTGACAGCGATCAAATCACCCTCTGTTGACACCGGAACTTCTAGCTTAATCCGAGAAAAGTCGATGGATTTATTCAGATAGATTTACTGAAAAAAGCATTACGCATAGAAAATTAACCCATTATTCGAGTTCGATTGCAAATGTCTCAACGTTTAACAGAATCCACATTCTCCGAAGTGTCCAGCTTAGGAGGAAAGCATGTTCTAGCTTTGTCCGGAGGAGTTGGCGGCGCAAAACTGGCTTTGGGTTTGTCAAAACTACTGCCATCCGAACAATTGACTATTGTCGCGAATACTGCAGATGATTTCGAGCATCTCGGTCTGTCGATTTCACCCGATCTTGATACTGTGATGTATACGTTAGCGGGGATCAATAATCAGAAATTGGGTTGGGGTCTTGCCAATGAGAGTTGGAATGCGATGGACGCCATGGAAACACTGGGAGGAGAGAGTTGGTTTAGACTTGGAGACCGGGATATCGCGACACACTTAGAACGAAGTCAGCGTTTGCGCCGTGGCGACAGTTTGTCTTGCGTTACCGATTACCTATCTAAAAAGTTGGGTATAAAACACCGAATACTACCAATGACCGATGATTCAGTCCGGACCCAGATAACCACGACGACAGGGCTTTTGGCCTTTCAAGAATATTTTGTTCGCGAACAATGTAAGCCGGTGATTACCGACTATGCCTTTGCCGGGATAGACACGGCAAGCCCTCAAGCTGCTTTTATGGAACTTTTGGAAAGCGACCAGTTGGGTGCAATCATTATATGTCCTTCTAACCCTTTTGTTAGTGTAGAGCCAATTTTGTCATTGCCTGGGGTCAGAGCTGCAATGATCGCCACTTCGGCACCCATTATTGCTGTTTCGCCGATCGTTGGCGGGGCAGCAATTAAGGGGCCGGCAGCAAAAATGATGAAGGAGTTAAGCCTCGATGTTTCCGCAACTGGCGTCGCTGAATATTACGGCAACTTGTTGAATGGTTTCATTTTGGATGATATCGATGCCGACTTGCGAAGCGGTATCGGCAAATTGGGCCCTGTGGTATCTTGCGCTCCTAGCGTCATGAAAACGCTAGAAGATAGGATGGTGTTAGCTAGAGCGGTGTTATCCTTTTCGGAACAGCTTTCGAAGAGCGGAAACGAGAAAAATATTGATTGTAGCGGGAGAAGTCTATAGTGGTTTGGGCGTTATTACCTTTAAAGGATTTCGTGAATGCGAAAAAACGTTTGTCTGGTGTTTTGTCGGCGACAGAGCGACGACGCCTTTTCCACAATATGGTGGAAGATGTTCTCGATGTTCTCGCTTTCCATCCTGGCCTTGAACAAACATTGATTGTATCAGATGATCCTTGTGCGTCGCTGTTAGCGGAACACTATGGTATCAAATGTTGGGCCGAAGCGGATGTGCTAGGTCATAGTATTAATGCCAGCAGGGCTCCCGGACTAACCGCGGTTGTGGACGGCACTGCAGCGAAGTTGAATTCTCTTGGCGTAGAGTCGGTAATGGTTATTCACGGCGATTTGCCCTTGGTATCCGGAGACGAGATTCAGAAATTGTTAGATAGTCACCAACGGATTCGCAACGCAAACAGTGGGAGGGATGTTGTTAGTATTGTCCCAGATACTATTCTCGATGGCAGTAATTGCATGGTCTGTTCGCCACCTAACGCTATTAAATTTCAATACGGCAAGGCTAGTTTCGAGAAGCATCAGCGAATAGCGGCAGAAAAAAATTGTATCATTGATGTTGTAACATTAGATACTCTTGCACTTGATATTGATAACCCCGCCGATTTAGGCGAGTTGTTATCAAAACGTAACGATAGCGAGCATAGAACCTTAAAATATTTGACCAAAAGTGGTATAGCGGAAAGAATATCAATGATGATCGAAAAAAAAGTCGATGTTAAATCGACGACGGCACAACCTATCGGTGAACAAGCCATACCGATTCATTCTCAAGTTGATAAACGCGAAGTAGAAGGAGCAGGGCTTTCCGTTTTTCACTCGAAAATTCTGAGAGAGGACCCGGAAAATACCGCGCTAATTGAGATCTCTAAAGAGGCACTTTCAGGTCGATTGCCGACATCGAACCAAGCGCTAGCGTTGGCGCAAGAAGAAGATACTTCTAGATTAATGCAGTTGGCTTCGCATATTCGAGATGAAGGGTTTCGGAACGTCATAACCTATTCGCGTAAAGTGTTTATTCCGTTGACCCATTTATGCCGCGATGTTTGTCATTATTGCACCTTTGCACAAACTCCCAAAAACGTACGAGCACCGTATATGACGGTGGCCGAGGTACTAAGCCAGGTGCGAGAAGGAGAAGCGCAGGGCTGTAAAGAGGCGCTGTTGACCTTGGGAGAAAAACCCGAACTTCGATACCGCGCAGCGCGAGAAGCGCTCGCTGAAATGGGGTTTGAGTCAACGCTGCACTATGTCGCCCATGTTGCTAAAGCAATCATTGATGAAACAGGTGTGTTGCCACATATCAATGCTGGCTGTATGACCGAAGAAGAGGTGGCAATGTTACGACCCGTGTCTGCTTCTATGGGAATTATGCTGGAGTCTTCGGCAAGCCGTTTGAGTGAAAAAGGGATGCCACACTACGGTTCCCCCGATAAAGATCCTGAGGTACGTCTGCAAACAATCGACATAGCAGGTCAGGCAAAAGTGCCATTTACATCGGGGATTCTCATAGGCATCGGGGAAACTCGTTTAGAGCGGATTGAGTCTCTGTTGGAGTTAAGGAAAAAACACGACAAATACGGCCATTTGCAAGAGATCATTATTCAGAATTTTCGAGCCAAAGAAGATACAAAAATGTCTCAATCGCCGGAGCCGGACCTCAATGAATTATTGTGGACTATTGCTGTTGCTCGAATTGTTTTTGGACCTTCTATGAGCCTACAGGCTCCACCAAATTTGAGTCCCGGCGTTTTGCCGAAAATAATTCAAGCTGGTATTAATGACTGGGGCGGAGTCTCTCCTGTCACTCCAGACTACGTGAATCCTGAGGCACCTTGGCCGCATGTGAAAAATCTTGCAAAAGAAACAGCTTTATCGGGTAAATATCTACACGAGAGGCTAACTATTTACCCTTCCTATGCGATGAATGGCTCCGAGTGGCTCGACACGAACTTACAAACCGCAATTATGAGAATGGTCGATGCAGAAGGCTTCCCACGAGTTGATCAATGGGCGCCGGGGGATAACAGCGAATTACCCAGTGAGATAACTAAACTCATTTACGACTATTCGCCGCAGCATATCTCTAGAGATGTTCGTCTACTAGTGGCTAAAGCAAAAGATGGAAAGGAGCTTCTTGAAAGTGAAATAGTCCGTTTGTTTCAATCTCGGGGTGACGATTTCGCTTTTGTTTGTCGGCAGGCTGATGATATGAGGCAAGGCCTCAATGGCGACGACGTCGCCTATGTTGTCAATAGGAATATTAACTACACAAATATTTGTTATTTCAAATGTCAGTTTTGTGCATTTTCGAAAGGGAAACTCAGCGAAAATCTACGGGGTCGACCCTATGATTTAGACCTCGAGGAAATTGAGAGAAGGTGTGACGAGGCGTGGCAAAGAGGTGCAACGGAAGTCTGTATGCAGGGCGGAATACATCCGGAGTATACGGGTCAAACATATATCGATATTTTGCAGTCAGTCAAGAAAGCGACTCCCGACATGCATATTCACGCTTTCTCTCCTCTAGAGGTCTGGCAGGGCGCGGCGACGTCAAACTTGTCTCTTGCGGAATTTTTACAGCAACTGAAAGATGCTGGTTTAGACACGTTACCTGGCACCGCTGCGGAAATTCTTGACGATGCGGTGAGGGCTGATCTCT